>CAZJLX010000044.1:0-4822 GCA_964546545.1 uncultured Ignavibacteriaceae bacterium
TTCCTCAGGAATATCTGTTTTATGATTGATAAAATCGTATGAAGGCAGGGATTGCGCCGAACTTAACATATTTGATACAAAGATCAGACCGATTGCAAAAATCAATTTTTTCATATACTATCACCAAAAATAATAGAAACAGCCTCGATCCAAATTATATGTCCGTTCGAAACAGACTAATATCCTTTGAATCGGCCGAGATGTCAAGACGATATTATGGATGAATTAATTGGTATTCGCGATTCGCGCGCCTACAAACAGGCGATTACTGATTTATTCTTTTTTGTCGGGATTGATGATCTCTTCGGCCAGCGATAACGCGACACCGGAGAGCATGACTTCGACCCCCAGCCGGGTGAAGTCGGTCGAGATAAGTTTACGGTCGAGAGCGGCATAGAGTGAACACGAGGCACCCCGCTCGACAACCAGCCCGGAAAGTCGTTCCTCGGTTTCAGCGACAAATGTGACCTCTCCGAGTTCTTCGGAGATGACATAGCCGGAGCAGTTATGCAGTTGAAGATGCGAGTTGCCGGTATAAATAACGACCAGCATTCCGCGCGTTCGTCCAAGTAAAGTTTCGGGATATATTTCAAGAACAAGGACTCGTTTATCCGGTTTGTTGCTTATTTTCAGGCGAAAATGATCCTGTTCGGAAGTAATCTGTTCCGCTTCGAGAATTTTGCCTATTTTTTCCGCTTCTTCCTGAGTAAACTTAGCCATTTTTCTTATCGTTGTTGCTGTTACTTTTTTTATCGGAATCTTCGATACCGGTTTTAATCTCGTTCTGTGTATCTTTGATGGCGCCCTTAAATTCGCGAATACCCTTGCCCAAACCCTGAGCGATATCAGGTAAACGCTTGGCTCCGAATAAAAGTAAAACAACCAAGAAAATCAGTGCCAGTTCCCAGGGACCCATACCAAACATATCACTATCTCCTTTATTACCTTATAATTCCTTTAAACCCCACCCATATTAAATATACCACCACTTAAAATACAGTATAACCAATAATACGCCTAATATCGACATAAAGTTTATTTTAAACATAAGGCCGACAGTAAATGAGATAGCATATAACTCGACATGTGTCGTCTCGAAGCCAATTTTGACCGATTTGGTAAAAAGTGTCTTAGCTGCCCCAGCGGGAAGAAAAGAACCGATTAATTCACCGGCAAAGCCGCCTAAAATCGCCCCCAACAGCAAACCTACTATCAGAAATGTCAGTTCACGTCTTTTCAAAATACACCTGCTTATTCAGAAAATTCATTATTGAATCGAATAATATTTTGCCGTCATCAGAGCCAAGAATATCCTCCACCGCCCGCTCCGGATGCGGCATCATGCCGAGCACGTTCCCCTCCCGACTGCAAATTCCGGCGATATTGTCGATCGAACCGTTGGGATTGCTCTCGTCGGTAATATTGCCCTCACGATCACAATACCGGAAAACGACCTGATTATGTCGCCTGAGTTCGTCGAGATCGCCCTCAAAATTATAATAATTGCCGTCTTTGTGGGCAATCGGAATTTTTAGCACATCGCCCTTGCGGGCGTTTATCGTAAACGGGTTTTCATTTTGTTCAACCCGAAGATAAACATATTTGCATGAAAACCGCAGATGCCGGTTGCGCATCAGAGCACCCGGAAGGAGGCCCGATTCGAGCAGAACCTGAAAACCATTACAGATACCGATTACCAGGCCGCCGCTTCGGGCAAAATTTATAACCGATTTAATAATCGGCGAGAATCGGGCAATGGCGCCCGAACGGAGATAATCACCGTAAGAAAAACCGCCCGGCAAAATGACAACATCACTGCCGTTCAATTCGGCCGATTGATGCCAGAGGAAATCTACTTCGCCACCCATCAGCTTAATGGCGGAATAAGCATCATAGTCGCAATTGGAACCCGGAAATGTAACAACCCCGAATTTCACGATTCATACTCCACTTTGTAATTTTCGATGACCGGGTTGGAAAGCAGCTTTTTGCAGATCTCTTCGACTTTCTCATTTATCGAGCCGTTATCGGCGGTGACATCCAGCTCAAAAAACCGACCGGAGCGAACCGAATCGACCATATCATAGCCCATATTCAAAATTGCCTTATGAATCGTTAATCCCTGAGGATCCAGCACCCCTTCTTTTAATCTGACATAAACGACAGCTTTTTTATTACTCATTTTATTGCTCCGTTTCTTTCACATTACGCGACTGCCGCTTTTTTACGTAGCCAACCCCACGATAAAAAAACTGATACGCTTCTTTTACCATCCCAATGATAATATAAACCGAAAGGATAGGAAAGATTAAAAGTCGTGGGCGCGCCAGCGCCGCGGCGGCGGCGATAATAATAAAGGCCAGCTTAATTTTGTTTTTGGATGTGCTGAATTGATCGGGGAAAACCTCATATTCAATCTGCGAGACCATCAGAGCGGCGAAAAGAATTACCATCGAAACCAGATATTGCCCGTATTCCAGTTGCCCCCATATTTCCTAACTGAATATGATATAAGAGACCAGGCATAGAGCGGCGCCCGGAGTTGGCAGGCCGAGGAAAATCTTTTTCTCATCGGTGTGCGCCAGAAGGTTGAACCTCGCCAAGCGGTAAGAGGCGGCCATAATATAGACAATAGATATAATCCATCCCCATTTGCCCATTGAGCTTAGCTTAATGACATAGACAATTACTGCCGGAGCGACACCAAAAGAAAGAAAATCGGCCAGTGAATCAAGTTCTACGCCAAATCGAGTGGAAGCCCCCGATAATCGGGCGACCTTGCCATCAAGTAAATCGAGAAAACCGGCCAGGATAATCAGCCAGCAGGCAGTGGTTATTTCACCCTCAAAAGCGGATAAAATAGCCAAAAATCCGCAGACAACATTGCCCATCGTGAATGTGCCGGGGAAAATACCTTTAAATTGATTGACCTGCATCCGCTTCTACTCTTTTTATTTTATACGGCCTATTATTGATGAACCCGCCTTGACTTTATCGCCCTTTTTCACCAATATCTCAATATTATTTGGCAAAAAAAGCTCGGCGCGCGAACCGAAATGAATCATGCCGAAAATTTCACTCTTATGAACCATTTGCTCCGGTTTGGAATCACATACAATTCTTCTTGCCAATATACCGGCAATCTGTTTGAAAATCAATTTACCGCCCTCAAATGACAGCCCCAGTTCGTTATGTTCATTCTCTTCGGACGCCTTATCCACAAAAGCTTTAAAGAATTTGCCGGGAACGTATTTAACATATTCCACCCGGCCATCTGTTGGTATTCTATTAATATGGGCATCAAAAACCGACATAAAAATCGATACTTTATTACCGGCACCGCCGATAAATTCATTTTCTATCTGTTCGACCGAAAGAACTCTGCCATCGGCGATTGATAGAATAAGATTATTTTCTACCGGAATTATTCTACTTGGGTTACGATAGAACCACCCTAAAAAAAGAGTTAAAAAGGCACAAATAATCGATATAATAAAAATCGCCGCCGAATCACGTGAAGTTGACCATAACAGCAGAAGTATAGTTAACGCGGTTCCGCCCAGAACAAATTTTAATCCGTATGATATAATCATTTTCCAAATACTCGCCTGAAAATTTTATCCACGTTTTTCAGGTAGTACTTAAGATCAAAACATTCATTTATTTCTTTTTCGCTGAGAAGCGAAACAATCTCTATGTCGGATTTAACGCGCTCGCTGAATCCGCCCCCCCCTTTATAGGCTGGTATGGCATTACGCTGAACCATCCGATAAGCTTTGTCGCGATCACCTATAATTGCCGTCAGTTTCAAAAGCAGCCGCTGTGAAAAAACGATTCCGCCATAGATATATATGTTATCCATCATCCTTTTTTCATCGATAACCAGCCGGTCGAGAATATCATTAAATATCTTGAGGGCATAATCGACGGTGATACAGCTATCGGGGATAATTATCCTCTCGGCCGAACTATGAGCGATATCGCGCTCGTGCCAGAGCGGTATATTTTCCAAAGCACCGATTGAATAGCCTCGCACCAGACGGGCCAGCCCGGCCAGCCGTTCGGCCGTTATCGGATTTTTCTTGTGCGGCATGGCCGACGATCCTTTTTGGCCTTTGGTGAATCCCTCCTGAACCTCTCCGATTTCAGTCCGGTGCAGATTCCGAATTTCGGTCCCGAATTTTTCAAGCGATGAGGCCAGAATAGCCAGAGCCGATATATATTCGGCATGCCGATCGCGTTGAATTACCTGGGTCGAGACTTTATCGGTTCTTAATCCCAGATAGCGACAGGTGAGTGTCTCAATGGCCGGGTCGATATTGGCAAAATTGCCGACCGCACCCGAAATAGCACCGACCGACATATATTCGGCCGCTCTTTTAAACCTCTCTCTCCCGCGCTCCAGCTCGGTAAACCAGACGGCGAATTTCAATCCGAGCGTCGTCGGTTCGGCGGCGACACCATGTGTGCGCCCGATAATCGGCGTTTTTTTGTATTTTAGCGCCAGTTTTTTTATCTTCCTGAGCGCCTCATCAGCCTTTTTATCAATTATCAAAGCGGCCTCTTTCATCTGTAATGAAAGGGCCGTGTCAAGCATATCCGAAGATGTCATCCCGTAATGAATATATCTTGAATCCTCACCGACATATTCTGAAACCGAGGTCAGAAAAGCGATCACATCATGATTGGTCTCCGCTTCGATTTCATTTATTCTGTTGATATCAAAATCCGCTTTTTTAATAATATTTTTTAACGCCCTTTTGGGGATAAGCCCTTTCTCGGTCATCGCCCGACAGACGGCAATTTCAACCTTCAGCCAGAA
>CAZJLX010000044.1:4832-10885 GCA_964546545.1 uncultured Ignavibacteriaceae bacterium
CATCCGACCAGAGCGAACCCATCTCCGGTAATGTATAACGCGGAATCATCCCTTGTTGACCTTCTTCCAGTCATCGAGGAATTTTTTAAGCCCGATATCGGTCAGCGGGTGTTTCATCAACTGGTCAATCACCTTAAATGGTATGGTGGCGACATCGGCGCCCATCAGGGCCGCATCGACAACATGCATCGGGTTACGAATCGAGGCAACCAGAACCTCGGTATTAAACGAATAATTGCGATAAATTGTCACAATCTGGCTTATCAACTCCATTCCGCTTTGCGAGATATCATCCAGACGCCCGACAAAAGGCGAAACAAAAGTCGCCCCGGCTTTGGCCACAAATAAAGCCTGCATCGGAGAAAAACAGAGGGTCGCGTTGGTCATGATGCCCTTCTCGGACAATGCCTTAATCGCCACCAGACCCTCCTGGATAGTCGGTATTTTGATAGTAATATTATCAGCTATTTTGGCCAGCTCCATTGCCTCTTTAAGCATACCTGCGGCATCGGTCGAGACCACTTCGGCCGAAACCGGGCCATCGACGACTTTGCAGATTTCCGCCAGGAGTTCTCTATAAGCCATATCTTCTTTGGCCAAAAGAGACGGATTGGTCGTAACACCATCCAAAATTCCCATTGCCGCCGCCTTTTTAATCTCATCAAGATTGGCGGTATCGATAAACAGCTTCATTAGCAGTACCTCATTATTTAATAGCCCACCGCAACCAGATACAACCCTTGAGGCGGCGCGACCGTTTTCAGTCGGGTATGGTCTTTCGACTGCAATAAAAGTTTAAATTTATCCAAAGTCAAGAACTCGCTGGGCTTAGTTTCTTTTCCGGCTTCGACCATCGACCCAACCAGCGAACGAACCATAGTGTGTAAAAAACGATTGCCTTTTATTTCATAAATATATCTATCCTCTTCCTTCCGCCACATAGATTCCAGAATATTGCACTCGTTATTTTCCTTTTGAGAGGCGACAGTACAAAAGGCTGAAAAGTCAAACAGACCTTTGATATATTCGGCGTTTTCATTCATTCGCTCTATATCCATTCGACAAGTATATTCCCAGCGACGATTATAGTATAAGGCCGAACGATTACGACCGATGATATAACGATAATATCTCCAGTGCGCCGACTTGCGGGCATGGAAATTTTGCTCGACCTCGACAGCCTTACTGATTAGTATTGTTTGCGGAAGATAATAATTGATGGCATCTTTATATTTTTCCGGCTGAATATGATGCTCGATATAAAAATTGGCCACCTGTCCCAGCGCATGAACACCGGCATCGGTGCGCCCGGCGGCATAAATCGAAATTTTCTGCCCGGTTACTTTTTCAATTGCCTTTTCAATCTCGCCCTGGACGGTTCTTGCATTGGGCTGAAATTGCCAGCCTGAAAATTCGCCGCCGTCATATTGAATATCAAGTCTGATATTTTTCTTCGACATTTTATTACACCTTAAAGGTCAAAAACAAAAGCAAACCGATTGAGATAGATAATAATATAAAAAGATAATCGTTAAGGCCATATTTAAAGATGCTATAGCGGCTACGATCGGCGCCGCTTATATATCCCCGCGATTCTATCGCCAGCGCCAGATCATCGGCCCGTCTGAGCGCCGACTGAAAGATAGGAATTAGCAATAAGACCATTTTTCTGCCTTTTTTAATCAAGCCGCCGGAAAAATCGACGCCGCGAACCTGCTGGGCTTTTTTTATAGTATCGAATTCTTCGGCCAGAACCGGTATAAATCGCATGGCGATAAAGACAATCAGCAAAATATCATCAGCCGTTACGCCAAACCGTTTAAAGGGTCGAAGCCAGCCGACCAGTGCCTCGGCCAGATCAGACGGCATCGTTGTAATCGTCAGGAAAAAAGCGATCTCAAGAAAGAGAAGTACCCTTAAAGAAAAAGTCGCGGCCAAATAAAGCCCCCCCGAGGTCAGTCGAAAACCGAAAATGCTTGTAATTGTGGCCGTATCGCGCGCTGAAAAAATCAGATGATACAGAGCAGTTATTATCACCAGCAGTAAAAACGGCCGCATATTACGAAGGATTATTTTAAAAGAGATATTGGAACAGACTAACAGCAGCGTCAATCCTAAAATAATCAACAGATAAAATAATGGAGACGAGGTAAAAATAGACAGGATCATCAGGAAAATGGCGGTTAATATTTTTGCGCGAGGATCAAGCCGATGCCCGAAAGAATCATCAGGTCGATATTGACCGATTTTTAATTTTCCGACCAAATTTCCGCTCCTTTTTCAGAGAGAACAATCTAAGGCGGTTAGGCGCTTGAGTCAAATTATCTTTACAATAAAAAACCGCCCCTAAAGGGGCGGTTTGACAACAAGGCAAGAGATATAATACGGTTTTATTTAAGAAGGACCATTTTTTTTGTTTCCTTGCTGTTGCCACGGTAAAGAGAATAGAGATATATGCCGCTGGCGACTCTTTCTCCCGAACGGTTGTTGCCGTCCCAGACCACTTCATACTGACCCGGTTTCTGGATTTCATCAACCAGCGTCCTGACTTCCTGCCCCAGCGTATTATAAACTTTTAAGACGGTATTTTCGATCGGCGCACCGTTGGTGCTTTTTAATCTGTATCTTATGGTTGTCGTCGGATTAAAGGGATTTGGATAATTCTGTTCCAATTCAAAATTCTTCGGCAGAATATTGCGCTCGATATCACCCGCCACTTCGGTTGTGATACCTGACAGAAACTCCAATACTCTGGCTAAAACCGTATCGCGCCGGTCAAACTTGGTCGAAGTATTGTCAAGCGACTCATAGCCCCAGTCAAAAAAGACCAGTTTATAACTTCCGGCATAACTGAGCGCGGTATAGTTAGATGTATACCGATAGGCAATTTCGGGTACGGCGCCGCCCACCGGAATAATCTGTTCCGCGACTGTCCATTCCTGGTTAGCATCAGCGACATAACGCAGAAGCAGGCCATCCCCTATAGGAGAACCGTCTACCCCGATCATCTGGGGAGAAAAGGCCAGACCGCCATAACGGCAGTGAAGATAATCTTCCAGAAAAGCCGAATCTTCCAAATGCAGTTCGCCGGCGATTCCCTGACCGGTTAAAAAGAGCCGACCATTATTATCAAGAAAGTTTTTAAGATTACTTATATCGGTGGCATTTATTTTATTCGATGATGTATCGCCGGTCAGCCAGATTACAATATTGTATGAATTCAGAATTACCGACGGAGGCGTGCTCGATTGCGACCAGATATCAGCCGGAACCCGTTTAGTATATAAATCTTCGATAAATATCTGCTCATAGGTGGCACCGCGATCGTCATCGACAATCAGTACCTGAGCATTGCCGACCTGTCTCTCAATCGCAAAGGTGGTATCAAACATACTGCCATTTGAGACAATGTTCACGAAAAAAGTATCATAGGTCGGAATCAATTCATCCGGTATCCTGAAAACAATCGGATCGCTGATATTTCCGGTATAAGCGCCATCACCCGAAATCGAGGCATATACGACCGAAGGGGCCGAAAAGGTTATGCCTGGATCGTTGGAGGAAAGCGTTACGGTCGCATTTGTGGCATCCAACCAGAAATTCTGAATATCAAAATAAAACTCGACTGTCTCACCCGACTCCATCACGCCATTGCCGTTTTCATCGGCGAACGAATAAAGATTCAGATCATACGCCGGTCGCGACCATTCGATATCAAGGTTAGCCGATACCAATGAATCATCACCGATAATGTTCCAGACCGAAACCTCGGTTATGGCATCGCCATAGTAAGAATGGCTGGACGGATTGGATAAATCGTCAAATGATGTCTTATGGGTACTACCCGGCCAGGGATCCCCCGCATCGCCATCGTTGTTATCGCTATATTCCAGCTGCTGGGCTCCATCGGCCTGTTCTACCGCGACATGATAGTGCTCGACATTCTCATTATTATAGGTCGTCCCGTCATCGACATGATAAATCATTAAACCTGATCCGGGAAGATTACTGTCAAATCCGACCTGCTGGCGATTCTCGACCAAGAAATATTCCAGACCGTAAACACCATCTTTCCAGAGTTTATAAATAACCGGTTCCGATTCGACCTGAGGTATTTCAACTCCAATCATATTCGCGGCGACTTCAATCGGCTGGATAAAACCGACTTTTGTCTTGCACCAGGCATCCATGTGCGCCGGGGTGCGCGAATTATTGTTGTAACATCCGGTAGCCATCAAAGACCAGGCACCGACCCCCTCCGATGTTTCCGGTTCATAATCAATATCATAAAGGTCGGGCAGGCCGAGAATATGTCCGTACTCATGACAAAATACGCCGATGGGTGAGATAACATTCGGGCCAATTAACTCTTCCGGCTGTACGGTATATAAATCAATTCTGGTATTATCCCTGAATTCATAGAAAGCGCCTAATTCCCATTTATGCGATTGAATATCATAAACGCTGCCGGTCTGCTCGGCTCCCGGACCCGCATGGATCAGTATCAGTCCGTCAATCTCTCCGTCGGCTCCCGAGGATGAACCGTAGGTATCGAATACGGAAAAATCGATACCGGCCCCGGCCGTATCGGCCACTTGAATGGCATCCCGCGCCAGACCCTGCGTATTGAAAGGGTAGGATCCGGTTCCGGCCTGCCCGTCGGTGTAGTATGAATACGGGTGAGGCATCAGATACCAGCCATGAACCTCACCGGTGATATACATCGAGCCGTATGAGTTTTCAAGATAATACTCGGTCATTGAACCGGTCGGATTTTCACCGGTTTCGCTGAATAAAATCGAGTCAAAATCCGTCGGAAGAGCCGACACCACACCGGCCGTATACGAATTATCGGTAAAGTAAACACACAGAACCAGCAATGTCAAAGTATCGACATCACCGGCGGCGGTAACAAGACTCTGTTTTTGTGCAGCCTCGGCCGGCAGGTCGAGGCCATTGATTTTAGCCTCTTTTAGATGTTCGATGTAACGATCAAGATAACCATCGGCCTTTAATCTTTCGATCGCCTCCGGAGTCAGCTTCACAGCGGTCGCGGTCGCGGTCCATAATATAAGCAACATTAAAACTGCCGCCAGTATTCGATAATAATTATAATTTAACATATTTGTCATTCCTCTTTGCTCTGCTATATTGAACAGCCAATAGCATGAGTCGTTCCTTTATCAAAATCTATTTTAATAATACCATTTTTCTTGTAAAGGTTTCTCGATCCGTTTTCATCCGATAAAAATAAATACCTGATGCGGCCAAATTGCCGTTCGAATCTTTTCCATCCCAGACGACAGAGTGCGACCCGGGCGAAGCCGTCTGATTATAAAGGACATTGATTTCCTGACCGAGAGTATTATGAATCGACAATTTTACCGATGATGTTCGATCCAGATCGAAGCGAATGGTGGTGGTCGGATTAAACGGGTTGGGATAATTCTGGTAAAGTCTGTAATCGGTCGGCAATAAGTCGGCCGTTTCGCCGACATCGGTGGCGCCAAAATACCGCAGGGTCGCCAATTGAGCGGCATTAGCCAGCTCATATTCATCATCGGCGACAATTAAAGCAAAAGATATTTTGGTCGAATCACCCGGTGATAAATCGTACGGTCCGAACGAAACGACACTCAGGAAATCGGAGGTTGTACTATCGTTGATCGAAATATTATTGTAATTAATCAGACCATATTTTTCCGCCCGCGTGAAACCGATTTTATCGGCGCCGTTATCTTTGGATATTATACCTTTAATCTCCGTAAAGGGTAATATTCCGATCCACCCGTTCGAACCTGACTGAATCAACATATTGTTTGCGGATGAAATCGACAGATTTTCGCCGCCGCTTCCCAGGTCAAAATCGGAGAAAAATCCGAAACTGAGATTTGTTTGATTTTCGTTGCTGTTGTTGATCAGCATATAATTTAAAATAATATAATTTTCATGTCCGATTTCATCATAGCTGGAAACCGAATTATTTATCGTTATCGGAATTTGTATATCCGACTGCGAATCAACCACTCTGACACTGCTTTTATATCCGCCGT
>CAZJLX010000045.1:0-8357 GCA_964546545.1 uncultured Ignavibacteriaceae bacterium
TTTTATCTCGGCGGTTTCACCAATCACCGCGGCTCCAACCGAATCGCCCCAGACATTGACAGTGGTTCGACAGCGATCTAAAAACCAATCTATGGCGAATATAAAGCCGATTCCTTCCAACGGCAGACCAACCGCTGATAGAACAATGACCATCGTCACCAAACCGGCGTGGGGTATTGCCGCCGCACCAATCGAGGCCAAAGTCGCGGTCAAGAAAATAATTATCTGGGCTTCAATGGTTAGAGGATATCCTATCGCCTGGGCGATAAAAATTGCCGCCACCGCCTCATACAGAGCCGTGCCATCCATGTTAATTGTCGCGCCGAGCGGAAGAACAAATGAGGAAGCCTTTTCGGAGACTTTATTTTTTTCGGTGACGCACTCCATCGTCACCGGCAGGGTGGCCGATGATGACGCGGTCGTAAAGGCGGTTGCCAGTGCCTGCCCCATGTTGATAAAGTACTGCAGCGGATCCTTGCGGCCGAATACCTTTAAAATCAACGGCAGGATAATCACGCCATGCAAAAGCAGTCCTATAATCACGGTCAGGGCGTACATCCCAAGCCCGGAAACAATCTGCTCTAATGAGCCGCGATTTTCCGCGACAATGGCGCCGATGATAGCCAAAATACCGATCGGTGCAAAATATATGATAATTATAACGATTTTCATAATAGCGGCATTTAGTCCGACAAAAAAGTTTATGACTGGTTTGCCTTTGCGCCCCAGAGATGTCAGAACACCGCCAAAAATTAATGAGAAAATAATAAGCGGCAGAACCGAACCCTCGGCTGCCGCAGCTATCAAATTAGATGGAACTAGATTAATAATAAAATCCGAAAATGAGGCATGTCCGGATTTATGAACAAATTCGGGAATTTCGCCGCCGATACCATTGATACCGGTGCCGGGTTGTAGAATATTGACCAGGATTATTCCAATCAGTACCGCTGATCCGGTTGTTGCCAGATAATAAAGTAATGTTTTGCCGGTTGTTCGGCCCAGTTTGCGTACATCACCCAGCGATGTCACGCCCACTATCATGGAAGCAACAATGAGCGGAACCACGATCATTTTTAATGCGTTCAGGAAAATTGTGCCTAAGAATTTCAGCTCAATAAATATATCGCCGAGAAAATATCCGCCAAAGCCCCCCAGGATCGCTCCCGCGACCATACCAATCAGTATCCAGTTACCTTCTTTTTTACCCATAACCTCAATTCGTTTAAATCATTTAATCATAATCTATTAAGATAACATTATTCGTCAGAGTTTGCAACTAATTCTCCCAATATAAAACCAACAGCCTGTCGGCTATGAACTTACGTGTACAAATTGACATCCCTCCCGTTTTGGGGATTGAATATTCAACAATACAATATTTTCCGCTTGATTGCTCTCCCGGTTTGTCTATATTCAAATAATGAACCCATATGATCATTTATACTTTATGCAAAAGGCACTCGGCGAGGCGCAACAGGCATTTGAGCAAAATGAGGTGCCAATCGGCGCCGTCGTGGTCTTTGAGAATCGTATTATCGGCCGGGGATATAATCGGACCGAAGCGCTTAAGGATGCTACGGCCCATGCTGAGATAATCGCGATCACCTCCGCGACCGATAAATTCGGCGACTGGCGTTTGGAAAATTGTATTTTGTACAGCACTATCGAGCCATGTGCCATGTGTGCCGGGGCGGCAGTGCTATCGCGTATCAAAACGATTGTCTATGGCGCAAAGGATTCCAAATTCGGCGCCTGCGGCTCGATATTCGAGATCCCAACCGAAAAAAGGCTTAATCATAGAATTGAGATCGTCTCCTCTGTCATGGAGAAAGAATCGGTTGAACTGATGCAGCAGTTTTTCCGCCAATTGCGCGACAAAAAGGAGAAAATAAATTGAATGAGCCTGATCAAGAGTTTAATATTGATCTGAATCGTATACTGGTTAAACCTCTGTATATCGGATTACTGATCAATATATTTTTTCCGGCCGGGATTTTACTAATTGCATACTATATTGACCGGGGTGGGGGAATGTCATCATCGATGGAGCCGGATACATTAAACAGCTTACTCTGGATGTTGTTGGTAATCGCTGTTGCCGATGGCAGTGTGGCCATAATGCTCAAGTATAAATTGTTTTATCAACCGATGATAAAATCAAAACAATCAATCGAGCAGGATATAAGCGACCGGGTTTACAAATTATCGATTATCTGTTTTGCGATCACAACTGCCATAGTAATCTATGGCGTTGTATATTTTGTCCTTGGTGGCAGTTTTAAAAACCTGATGTTATTCGCCTTTATTTCATTCATTGCTTTTCAATTGATCCGTCCGCGGCATAAATTTCTGGAAAAAGTTATTGCGGCGCAGGAACGGTATGTAGCCGAGGGCCGGTTCGCGGAGAAGAGTTAATTTATCTCTTTACAATGCGGCGCAAAATTAATAATTTGCCGCCAATCTAAGTTGTCGGAGAGGTGCCAGAGTGGTCGATCGGGGCGGTCTCGAAAACCGTTGAACCTTCGCGGGTTCCCAGGGTTCGAATCCCTGCCTCTCCGCATACTTCGTATGTTTATCGGTCTGCCGTAGTATACTTTATCATAGAGAAATTAGGTTCGAGACATAATCCGTGATGGCCAAATATATCATGTGTTTTAGATTGTCGGTCTGCCCTGATATATTTTTTCCCGAGTAATCAAGGTTTTAAATGTATTCTTCACTGCTCAATGTATAGTGTATATTTTTGTCTGACGACCAGCCAAAAAAATATCTAATTATATTTGATATGCACATAAGGGATGGTTATATATTTTATGGTCCGATAGCAATAATGCCAATTCATACATTGGTGAAAAATCCAAGTGACTGATCTTCCCCTGTAAAAACGGACACTCGGTTAAGGCAGTGTTTTCATCATTTAAAATTCAGCGAGTCTTTTTACACAAAACTCAAATGCCAACATTTACGGCTTTAATACATTTCAACCTGGTCGATTTTCGGGTCCAGGTTACGTCTGACCGAAATTCCCACGTCCAAATCATTTTACATCTTAAAAGTTTTTAGTTGACTTAATTTTAAAATTACGATTTAGTAATAGAGAATTAATGATTCATAATCTAAGGAGTTCACGAATGCCCAAAGCGAAGAAGAAACCGGTGAAGAAAAAAGTAGCCAAAAAGAAAGTGGTTAAAAAAGTTCGCTGTGCCGGCAAAACCAAGGATGGCAAAAGATGTAAGCGTATGGCAACGCCGCCGTCAAAGTTTTGCTACCTGCACAAAAAGAAATGATAATTGTAATTTCCGATTTTGTAAAATCGAGGGCGGTTGTCGAGACCGCCTTTTTTATTGGCCGATGATTATTTTCTTCAATTCTTTGCATATCAATCTTTTTCCAAAACAGCCGATAATAATAGACAGAACTGCTCATATTTTGAACAGAAAAGCAAATAGGGGGACATCACGAAAACGTATATTGATTGTAGAGTAAAATGGTCATTGACAGAATAAATATATGAACCATTTTAAGGAAAATCGGTTATAATGAGTAATGAAAAGAATTAAAAAGACAACCAGAACTCTGGGCTTTATATTGGTCTCGCTGATATTGGCTCTGGCACCTGCATTGCAGGCTTATCAGATGTCGGGCCGTCTGGTTCAAAACAGCTGTTTCTGTTGCTGCTGTTCGGTTGAATCCGTCGGCGACAACTCCTGCTATCACGAGATGGAACGCGGTAAGTGTGGCTGTCATGTATCTGAACGTGAAGTGCCGCAGGATATTCCGTTAGAAGTCAATTATCATGATGACAATCAGTCTATCAGTTTTGTCAATCTTGTTGATATAAGTTCAAATGAGGAAGTAATCCGATCCGAGTTTGCCGGTTATCCTCGATCTTTGACTATCCGGGAGATAGGTCCGCCTTTATATATCTCTTTTTCTGTCCTATTGATTTAATTCTATCATTTCCAGCCGATTTCCATGGCGTTTTACGTCATCCCAAAAATTTATAACATAAAGGTATTAGTATGGCTATGAAAGGACATATTATAATAATCAGTTGCCTGATAATATCGATGATTTCGACGATTCAGGCAAAAGAGGGCATATATACGCTTGATTCATTAATCGAATTGGCGCAGGATCACAATCCGGAATTAAAAGCAATGCACTATTCGGAGCGATCGGCGCGGAACTCTGCCCGCGCCGCCGGTTCACTGCCCGACCCGAATTTAACGCTTGGTATATTAAATTTGCCGCACAACTCGCTGGCTCTGGATGAAACACCGATGTCGGGTATAAAAATCGGACTGTCACAGTCAATACCCTGGTTTTCGAAATTAAGCGCACAAGGCCAAATCGCCGGATTAAAAGCTGATTATTTATCATTAAATCTTGCCGGACAGTCCAACAAAATCACAAGACTGGTAAAAGAAAATTATTACGAGTTTTTGTACTGGACCGAGGCCGAAGAGTTAATCGACAAGAATCTTGAATTGACATTATCTCTGGCAGAAGTGGCCGAAACCCGATACGGCAACGGACTTGGCTCGGCTCAGGATTTTCTTCGCGCGCGGACGATGCACTCGCGGCTGGAAAATCGAAAACAGCAGATATTACAGCAACGATTGTCCGCTTTATTCAATCTGCGGTGGTTAATCGACGATACAACTCTGACATTAAATAGGATTGCCGCCGGCCAGCCGCTTATGGCCGGGGTAGCTGTTGAAAATGTTGACAATATCGGTATAACTGACAATCCGACTCTGTCGGCAGCATCGATTCAAATAAGTATTGCCGATCGAAAATTATCTCTGGCTAAAGCTGAATATTGGCCGAATATAACGCTCGGCTTTGATTATACGATACGCCAGGATGTACCAATGGATCCGATTCGCGGTGAAGATTTTATTTCGGCACGAGTTGGCTTTTCCCTTCCCCTGTATTTTTTTTCAAAACAAAAACATTCCAATCGATCGGCTCTTCTGGCCCTGGATGCCGCTCGCGAACAAAAGCACGCAGTTGAAAATCAGCTTAATAAACTCCTTTCGGATACTCAATCGGCTTTAAAAACCGCTATGGCAAGTATCGACCGGTACGATAATTCTATTTTGCCTCAGGCCACGGCCGCCTTTGAAGCGGCCCGGGTGGCTTATGAAGTCGGTCAGGTGGATTTTAATGCTCTTCTCACGGCGCAATTGGATCTTCTTGAGATTGAACTGGAGCGAATCCAACTGATAAAAATTTATTATCAAAAACAGGCATATCTGTACGAATTAACAGATAATGGTAATGGAGAAATAAAATGAAAACAATAATTATATCCGTGGTCATGTTGCTGATTGGATTCGGCGCAGGTTATTTAATTCTCGCCCCTGAAGAAGCTGATTCTTCTAGTGTTTCATCCGAAACCAAACAGCTATACACATGCGGCATGCATCCGCAGATTATCTCCGACGAACCGGGCTACTGCCCGATTTGCGGAATGAAACTTATTCCCAAGCTGGATAGCGGAACAGAATCAGGCTCAATAGTTGTTGATCCGACCACTCGGCAAAATATGGGAATGGCAACGGTCGCCGTGGACTATCGACCGATAAGTCGTGAGGTTCGTGCTTTTGGAAAAGTCAAATATGCAGAGCCGAATATATACACAATTAATCTCAAATTCGAAGGCTGGATTGAAAAATTATTTGTCGATTACGAAGGCAAAAAAGTCAAAAAGGGTGACCCATTGCTTGAAGTATATTCGCCTAATTTGGTGGCGGCTCAAAAAGAATTTTTAATCGCTTATAAATCCGGGCAGAAAACAAACGCTTCCAATAATGAACTGGCCACGCTCCTTGAATCATCGCGAAAGCGATTACAAAATTTTGACATCGCGGAAGATCAAATCGATAAATTAATATCGACCGGTGAAATAATCCGGACCGTAACCCTCCGCTCACCGGCCAGCGGCATAGTCGCAGTTAAAAAAGTCTCGGATGGAGAACATCTAATGCCGGGAACGGAACTGTACCAGATTGTTGATATATCGACTGTCTGGGTCTCCGCTTATATTTATGAGGATGAACTTCCATTTATAAAACTGGGACAAAAGGCTGATGTCATTTTCCCCAATTTGATAGATGTTAAACGCGAAGCCAATCTATCATATATATCACCATATCTGGAACCGGGGCGACAGGTCGAAATCCGTTTCAATATCGACAACGTCGATTTTCTTTTAAAACCGGATATGTATGCCGAGGTTACTATTAAATCGGCCTTAAAACTGGATCGCCTGGCTATCCCCCGCTCGGCGGTAATTAATTCGGGGACCCGACAGATAGTTTTTATCGCCAAAGGTGAAGATTCTTTTGCTCCGCGGCAGATAATAACAGGCGCCATTGGAGAAGATGATTATATTGAAGTCCAATCGGGACTAAATCGAAATGAGAAGGTCGTGGTTTCCGGCCAGTTTCTGCTGGATAGTGAGTCGAGGTTGGAAGAAGCCCTGGACGGCGAGCATCAGCATGGCGATATGGAACCGGCTGTATCAAACGATACAGATAATCATCAGGCCGAGCAGGAGTCATCGAATAAGTCTATTGCCGAACAAATTTACACCTGCCCGATGCCGGAGCATTTTCATGTTCTGCAATATGGGCCGGGAGCGTGTCCCGAATGCGGCATGAAACTGGTTCCGGTAGAAGAAACCGATAATACCGAAGTCTATTATTGTCCGATGATTAAGGACCAGGTGGTCAGCGACAGACCGGGCAATTGCCCCAAATGTAATATGTCCCTCGTAAAACTGGAACGGGAGAATAATCATGATTGACCGGTTGATACAATTTTCGGTACAAAATCGGTGGTTAATCCTGTCGATTACCGTCGTAATTATTCTGGCCGGAATTTATGCCTCCCGCGAAATAGCGGTCGACGCTATTCCGGATTTGTCAGATGTTCAGGTGATTATTCAGACCGAATATCGGGGACAACCGCCCCAGGTGGTCGAAGACCAAGTCACATACCCGCTTTCGACCGCACTATTGGCGGTTCCAAAGGCAAAAAACGTCCGTGGCTACTCCTATTTTGGCCTGTCATTCGTTTATATTATCTTTGAAGATGGAACCGATATTTACTGGGCACGGAGTCGCGTACTTGAATATTTATCGCAGATGTCTGGGAGATTACCCGAAGGTATCACACCTCAATTGGGGCCTGACGCAACCGGCGTCGGTTGGGTCTATCAGTACGCCCTGTTCGATCGCAACAATAAATACAATCTGGCTGATCTCCGCTCAGTGCAGGATTGGTATCTGAAATACGAGTTGTCTTCGGTCGAAGGTGTCGCTGAAGTCGCTTCGTTGGGCGGTTTTGTCCGCCAGTATCAAATCGAGGTTGACCCGCGAAAACTGGATTTCTATGACATTCCGCTAAAGCACCTGATTAGTAAGATCAAGCAATCGACCGGCGCCGTCGGTGGCCGGCTTCTGGAATTGGGTGAAACCGAATTTATGGTTCGCTCTCAGGCCTATATCGGAGATTTGGAGGATCTGCGGCAAATACCGGTACATACTCCAAAAAACGGACCACCCGTATTATTATCGTCGGTGGCCAATGTTCAGTACGGGCCGGAAATCAGGCGGGGTTTGGCCGAACTTGATGGTCAGGGCGAAACGGTCGGCGGTATTGTCGTTATCCGCTGGGGTGACAATGCCCGCGAGGTCATCGACCGGGTCAAATCAAAACTGGAGGAACTCAAACCGGGTCTGCCGGATGGAATTGACATTATTCCGGTCTATGATCGTTCCGGCTTAATAAATCGGGCCACATCGAATTTGGCCGATACGCTGGTCAAGGAAATGATTGTGGTTCTGATTATTACGCTACTGTTCCTTCTTCATGTCCGCTCGACCATAGTCGCCGTGATAACTTTGCCTGTGGGCGTGCTGCTGTCACTTTTGATTATGCATATTCTTGGAATAAATGCCAATATCATGTCACTGGGAGGTATCGCTATCGCCATTGGCGTAATGGTTGATGCCTCGGTTGTGATGGTTGAGAATGCGCATAAACATCTGGAACGTGATTCCGGCAAAAAACCGCATCGCGAAATTATTATGGCGGCAGCAAAAGAAGTCGGTCCGGCGCTTTTTTTCTCACTTCTGATAATCACCGTCTCATTTTTACCGGTTCTCGTTCTGCAGGGACAGTCGGGACGACTTTTTAAACCATTGGCTTATACCAAGACTTTTGCGATGGCCGCATCCGCTCTGTTATCGGTGACACTTATACCGGCGTTGTTGGGTTTATTTATTCGAGGGAAAGTCCGCCCAGAAAAACAAAACCCGATTTCGCGGATAAGTATCAGA
>CAZJLX010000045.1:8367-10834 GCA_964546545.1 uncultured Ignavibacteriaceae bacterium
ACTATATCGACCTATCATTAATTTCGTTCTCAATTACAAATTATTTGTCATTATACTGACCCTAATCATTTTGGGGTTAACGTCTATTCCGCTGATGCGCATCGGTTCGGAGTTTATGCCGCCGTTGTATGAAGGTGATCTGTTATATATGCCGACCACGCTACCGGGCATCTCAATCGGCAAAGCACGTGAACTACTACAGCAAACCGACAGAATTATTGCGACTTTTCCGGAAGTGGAACGGGTCTTCGGCAAGGTCGGACGAGCCGAAACGGCGACCGATCCGGCCCCGCTGACGATGCTCGAAACAACAATTAAACTGAAACCGCAGGATCAGTGGCGGGCCGGTATGACACCGGAAAAACTGGTCGATTCGCTCGACCGGGCAATTCAGTTTCCCGGTCTGACCAACGCCTGGACAATGCCGATCAAGACACGCATCGATATGCTCGCCACCGGAATTAAAACACCGGTCGGGATAAAAGTCATGGGACCGGATCTTGACAGCCTGAATGCGATCGCCTCACGGATTGAAGCGGTAGTGCGACCGCTTAAGGGAACCCGTTCCGCCTATGCCGAAAGAGTCACCGGTGGGAATTATCTCGATATTGATATCGATCGATTTCGCGCAGCAGCATACGGATTGACGGTCGGTGAAATTCAGGACGTTATCAAAACCGCCGTGGGTGGAATGAATGTCACTTATAATATCGAGGGGCGCGAACGATATCCGATTAATGTTCGTTATCCGCGTGAACTGAGGGATAGTCCGGAGGCACTTCGCCGTGTTCTGGTGCCGACACCGAATGGTGACCGGATACCACTAAGTCAATTGGCCGAAATAAAAATAAGTAAAGGGGCGGCAATGATTAAATCGGAGAATGCCAGACCGACCGCCTGGATTTATGTCGATTTGAAGGGAGTGGATGTCGGCAGTTATGTGGCCAAAGCACGACAGACTGTGGAAAAAGAAGTTTCATTGCCGACCGGATATTCGCTGGTTTGGTCAGGGCAGTATGAAAATATGAAGGCGGTCGCAGAGAAACTGCGCGTTATAGTGCCTTTGACACTATTTATTATTATCCTGCTTTTATATATTCATTTCAGGAATTTGACTGATAGTCTGATTGTCATTCTGTCGCTTCCATTTGCTCTGGTCGGCGGTATCTGGTTATTTTATATATTCGGTTTTAACTCATCGGTTGCAGTTTATATCGGATTTATAGCTTTGGCCGGTTTGGCGGCCGAAACCGGAGTCGTGATGCTGGTTTATCTTGAAGAAGCTGTGACAAGATATAAAAAAGAGAATCGATTGAATACTCTGGCCGATCTAAAAAATGCGGTAACCGAGGGTGCGGTGGAACGCGTCCGGCCAAAATTGATGACCGTTGCCACAACCATTATTGCATTATTACCGATTATGTTTGGTCACGGAACCGGCTCGGAAGTGATGCAAAGAATCGCGGCTCCAATGGTGGGTGGCTTGATATCATCTACAGCGCTGACCCTTATTATTGTACCGGTCCTGTTTTATCTGGTAAAACAAAAACAGGTCGCAGCTAAATAAATTATTAAAGGAGTTTATTTGACAAAACCGCCTGACTGATTGACACCAGCCATACTGCAAAGGAAACTCCGGAATAAAAGGAAGCCCGGCGGCAAAACTGTGCTCTAGCCACCGGGCTGTCTTTGCAGAGGGGAAATTTATCAGGTGTACATCACGCTCTTAATTCGTAAACCAAGCGGTGTAAGAAGCAAACTCGGGCTGTCAAATCTGATACACCGCCTGGTTTATTTCCGCCTTTTGCACAGAAACCCATTTAAGAGTTTCCTGGCCTTAAGTTATTAAATTGGTTAATTTTGTCAATGCGGGTTCTTTGCGTATAGATTGCGTATACGGCCGATTAACCCTGATTTCTAAGGTAACTGCTTAGGTTAATATTCCGATTTGTCAAACCAAGTTTATTCCTTATATGCTCGCGGTGTTTGTGAACCGTAACGAGCGATAAATGAAGCTGATCCGATATTTTTTTAGAGGAAGCACCCTCTTTTATCAAATTGCAAATCTCTATTTCTCGTGGAGTAAGCTTGGCATAACCCTCTCGAAATGTATCGGATTCCCTGGAAAGTATTTCTTTGAACCTGTTTTCGAGGATTCTAATATCTTCCTTTTGTAAAGGTGTGAACTTTTCCTTTATTTTCGATAGAATCTCGTCAATTGCATTTTCGATATCCGTTCGGATTTTAATCTGATAATCCTGTTTTTCTTCTTCAAGATGACTTAGAACCTCCTTAAATGCGATATTTTTTTCCTGTAGGGCCTTATGTTCCGCTTTTAACTCTTCAGTTGTTTTCTGAAGCTGAATTTTATCCCTTTTTTGTATGGTGATATCCTGCGAAACGATCTGGATGGCATATATATCACCATTAGCATCTCGGACCGGCTGATAGTTGGAACTAAACCAGA
>CAZJLX010000046.1:0-8867 GCA_964546545.1 uncultured Ignavibacteriaceae bacterium
TCGACCCACCATAGGTTCGTGTCCAGACTGTATCACCCAATGAATCAACTTTTATTAGAAAAACATTGCTTGAAGCGGAACCATCAGTCATTCCGACAGCAACAAACCCACCATCGGGGCTCTGACAAACAGAAAATCCTCGACTTCCCACTTCACCATAAGTCCGAGTCCAAAGCGTATCGCCATATGGGTCAAGTTTTATAAGCCCGAAACCACTGCCATCATTGCTTAAAACTCCGACAATTATATATCCGCTATCGCTGGTTTGCTGAATAGAATGTCCTTCACCTTGAATACAGCTCTTGCTCCAGATTACATTACCAAGAGAATCAAATTTGCTTACCTTTATTAAGCCTGAATATGCTTCGTTCCAGACGAGAATATACTTGTTATCGGAAATTTGTTGAATCGCATTTGTATAGGGGCAGATTGCACCACCATGAGTAATCGTCCATAGAGTATCACCCAGTGAGTCAGTTTTTATAATGTAATTATTACATCCTCCGACGCCACTGGTGATGCCTGATATAATAAAACCGTCATCTGATGTCTTATGAACGCAGAAACCCCTTTCATCTTCCATGGGAAAACCATAGGTTTGGCTCCAAATAACATCCTGTCCTAAAATATTTATGGGAAAGAGGATTAAACCCAAAATAATTATGAATGTCTCATATAATCTCATCTCACCCTCCACAAAGTAAGAAATCGTAAATATTTAATGTCAGACAAGAGTCCGGCTATGACACCTTAAATATGGCCTAAAATGGCGGTTTTGTCAATGGATTTGACTGCCATTACTGGCGGAAAGTAAATGCAGGGAAAAATTTTAACGACGTCTAAGAAGATGTCAGGAGCGCCCTTAACTTCGTTTCACTCAGTATCTTCGACGGGCCTTTCGCTTCATTTTTTTTCGCGAAAGCAGGGCTCACTGACCTACGATTTTTTACGTCACCCTCGCTGCCTTGATTGCTTTCGCCTTCAGGCGCGGTGGGACATTTTTAGGGTTTCCGCAGAAAAGCAAAAATGACAACTCCAGCGGTTTATTCTTTTTAAGATTCAAATTGAAGATATTTACAATCGATGTACCCTGATACACTTTTTCAAAACCACCCTCGGACAGTGAAATCGTATTAATCGGTAACTGCCAGATTTCGGCTTTATTGTCGCAGGCGAGAATTAAATCGATATCTTTGCGTTCATCACGGATCGTGATTTTCCGACAATCGGGTTGAAATTCGGTCGCCTCCAAAAAACCATCCCCTTTTTTCTTGCCATCAAAAAGCAGGCAACGCCTGTCATCGCGGCCACCATAAAAATTAAAATTATTCTCGACCGCAAAACGGATCGATGGAATATTTTCGCCGGCCGTCAGTGCATAATTGATCGTTATCACATCCGAATCGGCGGCAAAATAATATGCCTTCTCAATCGTTAGCGGCTTGACACCATCCTCGCGCCAGAGATTGCCTTGGCGCCGAAGTTTGACGATGCCCGGATCGGAGGAAAACAAGGTCTCCCAGGGTTCCAAAACGAAATCACCGTCATCGCCATAGGTCCCGGTTGAGAACTTCTCCAGATCGACATCAGGTTTAAGAAAATGATCGATAAAACAGCGCCGGAGATACCAGTCCTCGGCGAGGAATTTTTCCAGCCCTTTCTCTTTGGTCAGGATTGAATCATGAATCGATTCGGTTTTATCGGACTTTTCGCCGTCCAGTTTGGCATCGGCCAGTTTTCGATGATACCCCTCCCGGCGCCGGGTAAGCGTGTCGGTCAGATTCATCTCCCCTTTGCGGCTGTCGAGTTCGATCATCATACCGCCGCGTGACGGTTTTAAAACCGAATAAAATTTATTGGTCGTAACGACTATTTCGGGATAACCGTCGCAATCGAAGTCAGTGGATTTTTGTATTACCGTATCGGACTTTGGCGTAATCAAATTTTCGGCCTGGATCAGATTTTCAAAAACGGCTCCTCGAATATGCGACAGATACAGCCCGCCGAAGACGCCATGCCAGTAGGGGCAGTTGCACTGAGCGGCATAAAGATGCTGTCTGGCCTGATCGATCTGATCGAATGTGCCTGAGCCGCTTTTTTTAAACCGCTCCAGTTTATCCGAAACGGCCAGCATCTTTTTGTGCATCAGGTTGACTTCATCATATTTAGCCAGAAAGCCGCGCCAGTGTCCGCCGCGCACAAAGCGGCCGTATTGCTCCATTTTATCGCTTTTTTCGAGCCATTTGCCGAATTCCTCAAATTCGATAAAGGCTCTCTGCGGCAGCGCCCAGTGAAGCATCTCGGCGTAGGAAGCGGACGGAAGATAAGCGCGGCCGACCGGATCGGTCTGCGCCGCCTCACGCAGAGTGCACACCTCAAGCCAGTCGGAATTATCGGTCAGGGCAGCAAAAAAGTCCTCCAGCCAGCCATCGGCATAACAATGCTCATAGGTTTTGGGCCAGACGCCGAATTTTTCGCCGTCGTCGGCATAAATCGCCAGACCATTCGGATTTTTTTCAGCCATTCTTTTCAGCTCGTCGATAACCTCTTCAACCTTGCCAAACGGAATCAGATAGCGCAGTTTTTTACGAATCGGCAAAAGTTTTATGGTATAGCCTTCTTCTTCGGTCAGAAAGATTCCGGTCAGTTCATCGAGATTGAAACCGGAATATAGAAAATGGGTGTCATCGATTGGAAGATACTGAATCCCGGCCCGTTTTAAAATATTCGGCAGGTGCGGTTCCCAGACTCTTTCGGTCAGCCATAAGCCGGTCGCATCATAAGCGAACTGTCCCTCGAGATACCGCCCCAGTTGTTCGATCTGGCCCAGTTTATCCCGATCCGGAATCGACGGCAGAATCGGTTCATAAAAGCCACCGGTCATAAGTTCAAGTTGATCATTGTAAATCAATTTCTGAACCATATCAAAATATTCGATATCATTTTCTTCCTGCCATTTCCAGAGTATTCCGGACTGATGCAGCGACATTTTTAATTTTTCGAAACGACCGAAGGCTTTCAAAAATGGTTTATAGGCCTGCTCATGGGCCTGATGAAAAACCGAATCGAAATTACCGACCGGCTGATGATTATGCAGGCCGAAAGCCAGTTTAAATCGCCCCATTAAAACAGCTCCACTTTCAACTGAATATATTTACGCGGGTTTTCCCTGATATCGTTTATTAAATTATCAAGATTGTCCGCCGTTTTTCTTAAATCATCATAGAGACGCCGGTCGTCGACCAACATCTGGATCGTCCCGTCTCCCTGATTGAGATTATCGGCAAACTCACGAGCCGCCTGCGAGACATAAGCCAAATCTGTCAGAATGGAATCCATGCGGATGGTCATATTATCAACTCTGGACAGAGTAGTGTCGACCTTTTCTACATTGCCGCCAATTATTTTATTAAGAGATTTAGAGGCGACCAGGAAATTTTTCGCAGCTTTATCGAAGTTTTCCTGATTACGATTCATATACTCGGATAAGGATTGAGATAATTGTTCGAAATTTCCAATGGTTGAAGATAATTTATCGAGATTCTCATCAGAGGCAACCGAATGTTTGAGAGAAAAAACAAGATTGCGAAGTTCGGTAATCATCTCGCCCATCATGCCCATCACCTCCGGGATACCGGTATCGTAAGAGCCGGGAATCGTAGTCGACAAATCGAGGAGTTGATCTTCTTTGCCCTGAGTTACAGCAACAAAACGCTCACCCATCAGGCCGATATTTTTTACCGTTATTCGCGCATCTTTTTTCAAAACAACTTCTGTACTCAAACTGAGCGTCACCTCGACCCCGTCCTCGACCAGCATAAGATCCGATACCTTACCCATGCGGATACCGGAGACCATTACCGGATCGCCTTTGGAAAGCGAACCGACCTCTTCAAAAAGCACTTTTACCTTATAATTTTCCTGAGAAAAGCGGTAACCCTGGATCCAGACAATGGTCGTGACAAAAATGGCCAGGGCCAGAATCACAAAAACTCCGACTCGAATTTCAATATTTTTTGACGCCATATAAAATTACCCGTACCAATAAGTTCGGTAATATATTAAAACATCTTAGGCCATAATAACAGCCAAAAATAATTGAATTCCTCAGCTTTACAGAGAATTATATATGGTCAGGTAGTTTCGATATCTGAAAGCGGCTATTTCACCCGCCTCGACCGCCTTTTTTACGGCGCAATCAGGCTCATGAGTATGGCTGCAACCGGCAAATCGGCACTGGCTGTGATAGCGCCGAATGTCTTTAAAATAGCTGTCCAACTGGCTTTTTTGGACCTCCCACAATCCGAGCACCTTCAGACCGGGGCTGTCGAGCACATAACCGCCGTTCGGCAGTTTAAACAGCTCGACCGATGAAGTCGTATGGATGCCTTTTTTGGAATAATCAGATATTTCGCCCACCCGAAGGTCTTTTCCCGGAAGAAGCCAGTTTAATATCGTAGATTTGCCGACGCCCGAATGTCCGACAAAGACTGTTTTGGAGTCGACCAATGATTCCTCCAGATGTTTGATTCCCTCACCGGTCCGGGCCGAGACAAAAAAAACAGGTATTTCAATCTGCATATATCCACGCTCAATTTCATCGAGTATCGGAGGATAATTCAGATCGACTTTATTAATTATCACAATCGGTTTTAAATTGCCGATTTCGGCGGCGATTAGAAATCTGTCAATCATGCCGGTTTTCAGGGCCGGCTCCGTAACCGATGCCACGACCGCCAATTGGTCTATATTGGCCGCGATAATTTGCCTTTTATTTTCATCAGATTTTGAGGGACGGAAAAACATTGTTCGTCGAGACAAAACCTTTTCGATCGAACCGTCACCTTCCGGGCCTACCGATACAGTGACATCGTCTCCCACCGCTACCGGTGTATCGCCCCTGGTTGCCTGTCTTACTTTGCCCCGTATTTCGCAGACGATTTCCGAATCTTCCGTCCGAACGACAAAAGATTTACCGTGTGCTCGGATGACAACACCTTCAACTGTCATTCAGGCGTAAATCCTCCTCTTCCATGAGCAGATCTCGCCAATCCATTTTTTGCACTTTAATCTTCTTCGCCTTTTTGTTGGCTGGTTTCAGTTCTTCCGCTTCCAAACTGTGTCCCGCATCGGGATTATATTTGTTTTTCTTCTTATTAAAGCGGAGTTTTGATTTGTCTTTTTCTTTCTTTTCCACCTTAATTTCCTGTTAAAACATAAGGATAAACCTGTATATTAATTATCGGTATATATATTACGATTTTTTAGTAATTGACACGCCACCATAGGTATTTAAAATAGTTTTTTAACCGAACGAAAATTAATCTCTTTTTTAAAAAAAGCAATAGATTTTTAACCTTATGGTTATAATATAAACAGGGTTGAAAAGAGGATTTTCAAAGGTTATATTGTTTAACCAAACAGGCAGAAAAGGGAAGATATATGCTTAACATAATTACCAAAATCTTTGGCACCAAACATGACCGGGATGTAAAAAAGCTGATTCCGCTCGTTGAAGAAATCAATGAACATTTCGAAAAACTGGCGGACCTGACCGAAGAGCAATTGATCGGCAAAACCGAAGAATTCAAAAAACGGCTGCAGGAGGATGAAACCACCGAAGACATTCTACCCGAAGCCTTTGCGGTGGTTAAAGAGGCCTGCCGCCGGCTGGCCGGTACAAGCTGGGATGTGGCCGGGATTGAGACCGAATGGGACATGGTTCCTTATGATGTCCAGTTGATGGGTGGCATTATTCTGCATCAGGGGAAAATCGCCGAGATGGCGACCGGTGAGGGCAAAACGCTGGTAGCGACTCTGCCGACCTATCTTAACGCTCTGACCGGAAAAGGTGTTCATATCGTTACTGTCAATGACTATCTGGCGTTGCGTGACAGCCGGTGGATGGGCCGGATATTCGAATATCTCGGCCTGACGGTCGGCTGTATCCAGAATGAGATGAACAGCGCTGAACGGCGGGTCGAATATGACAAAGATATCACCTATGGGACCAACAACGAATTCGGTTTCGATTATCTGCGGGATAATATGGCACAGACGGTCGACGATCGGGTGCATCGCGGATATAATTATGCCATCGTCGATGAGGTCGATTCGGTTTTGGTCGATGAGGCGCGGACCCCGCTGATTATCTCGGGGCCGGTCGAAAGTACGATCCACAAACGATACGGCGAAATGCGTCCCACGGTTAACACTCTGGTCCGTAAACAGACCAACCTGATTAATGACAAAATCGCGAGGGCGGAAAAACTTCTCAACAGCGACAATGCCGACGACCAGTACAAGGCGGGTGAACTTCTTCTGGCGGCCGGACGCGGCGCGCCCAAAAATAAAAAGTATTTGAAAATGACGAAAGAGCCGGGGATTATCACACATATCAATCGAGTCGAGTCGGACTATCTCCGCGATAAAAAGATGCACCTGGTCGATGAGACATTATATTATGTTATCGATGAAAAAGAGCATAGTATCAACCTGACCGATAACGGGCGGGCCCAGTTTTCAGAGGAAGAACAGAAACTTTTTGAGATTCCCGATATCACCGATGAAATGTCGCGTCTGGAAGGTGATCAATCGCTTTCACCGGAAGAAAAAACAAAAAAGATAGACGAACTTTATGCGGTTCACGCAGTCCGGTCCGAGAAAGTGCATTCTATTAGCCAGCTTCTGCGCGCTTATGCCCTCTTTGAAAAAGATGTCGAATATGTCGTTCAGGAGGGCAAGGTTCTTATTGTCGATGAATTCACCGGCCGCTTGATGGCCGGACGGCGTTATTCGGACGGTTTACATCAGGCTATCGAGGCCAAAGAAAATGTCACAATCGAGGGTGAATCGCAGACACTGGCGACCATCACTCTTCAGAATTATTTTCGGATGTACGATAAGCTGGCCGGTATGACCGGTACCGCCGAAACCGAGGCACAGGAATTCTGGGATATTTATAAGCTCGATGTGGTATGTGTTCCGACTAACGAGCCGGTGCGGCGGATTGACGAAAACGACGTTATCTATCGAACGCGGCGGGAGAAGTATAACGCCATTATCGATGAAATAACAGACTGCTACAATAACGGGCGTCCGGTGTTGGTCGGCACTATCTCGGTTGAAGTTTCCGAGACTCTTTCCCGGATGTTAAAAAGAAGGGGTGTCCCGCATAATGTTCTTAACGCCAAACAGCATCAGTCGGAAGCGGAAATTGTCGCCAATGCAGGACGCAAAAAATCGGTCACGATTGCGACCAACATGGCTGGTCGAGGCACCGATATCAAACTCGGCGAAGGGGTTGTAAAGCATCCCAACTGCGCCCTGAAGGAGCCTGATCCCGACGTGGAAATCTGTCCCTTCTTAAACGAGCTGAAGTGCCATGAAGAAGTCCCCTGCGGCCTTCATATTATTGGCACCGAACGGCATGAATCACGGCGTATCGACCGCCAGTTGCGCGGTCGTTCCGGTCGTCAGGGTGATCCCGGTTCATCGCGGTTTTATCTCTCTTTGGAAGACGACCTGATGCGACTCTTTGGCTCCGATCGCCTGGGCCGTATAATGGATCGACTTGGTGTCGGAGAGGGCGAAGTGATCACGCACAAGATGGTCAACTCGGCTATTGAGCGGGCGCAGAAACGGGTGGAATTGCAGAATTTCTCGATCAGAAAACATACTCTCGACTATGATGACGTTATGAACTCGCAGCGCGAAGTTATCTATGACCGCCGTCTGGCCGCTCTGGAACGCGAATCGATACAGGAAGAGGTGTTGGAACTGATCGATTCGGTGCTGGAAACATTGATAGGCAATTACTGCCCCGAAAAGGTCTATCCTGAAAACTGGGATTTAAACAGTTTCACCGAAGAGTTTCGGCGCGTTTATCTGATAAATGTCCAGTTTAAGCCTGAAGACATTCCCTCGCTGACCCGCGAAAAACTCTTTGAGAATCTTCACAAAGCGGTCATGACTTTCTATGAGCAAAAAGAAAACGCTTACGGCGCAGATATCATGCGTAAGCTGGAACGTTACGCCGTTCTGATGACTATCGACCGTCACTGGCGGGATCACATGTACGAAATGGATCAGCTTAAAACCGGGATCGGTTTACGGGCGTACGGTCAGCGTGACCCGCTGATTGAATACAAGCAGGAAGCCTATCGCATCTTCAGCGAAATGATCGAAGTAATCGACCGAGATATCGTCGGGATGGTTTTTAAACTCCAGGTCAACAAACCGGAAGAATCGCGTGAGGAGCGACGCCGAAAAGAGGCGGCGAAGGCGGTCACAGCTGTCCATCAGGATGCGGTCGGAATGGGTTTCGGTTCGGCGCAGCAGGCGGAAGAGGCCAATCCGATGGCAGCCGCCTCACAGCGGGGAAAAGCCAAGCCGATTAAACGTGAGGGCGAAAAAATCGGCCGCAACGATCCCTGCCCCTGCGGCTCCGGCAAAAAATACAAAAAATGCTGCGGAGCGAACACGTAGATTTAATAAATAAGTATTAAAACATGAAAAACATCCTCTTTGTCTGCAGCGGGAATTCGTGCCGGAGCCAGATGGCCGAGGCCTGGGGCGCCACCCTCTCCAAAGGACGCTTCAGAGTTAAATCGGCCGGAACCGCCCCGATCGGTATTCTGAAGGCGACAATCGAGACGATGAACGCGGTCGGAATCGATATGTCACTGCATACGTCAGATTTATTGACACCCGATATGTTCGAGTGGGCCGATTATGTTATCACGCTTTGCAATCATGCTCTTGAGCACGTCCCGCGCCTGCTGGTGAGCACGGCGCGCGTCTGCATATTTCTCGTGGTCGCCACCATCGGCCAGCGCGGAAAACATTTCCTTTTCAGCGGCCCCGAG
>CAZJLX010000046.1:8877-10729 GCA_964546545.1 uncultured Ignavibacteriaceae bacterium
CATGGAGAGCGTGCCCAGCACCATGAGTATGTTCGACAACTGCCCGGTCATCCCCCCGGGAGTGATACATCTGCACTGGGATATCTCGAATCCGGATCGCGGATATACCGATGATGAAACACGCCGGATTGAATTCGGCAAAACCCGCGATGAAATCAGGCGTCGGGTCGAAAAACTGTATTCCGAAATCGAAACCGATAATGTTCTGAGCGAATGATACATACGATATTTTTTGATGTCGGCGGAACGCTCGTAACCAGCCGCTCGACGCTTACCTTTTTTGCCGACCGGCTCGATCCCGATAATAAATTCAATATGTTCGATTTCCTTTTAAAGAATTTTATGATCTATTATGAAAATGATAAATCGGAAATTTTTTATTCGGTTAAAGAGATACTGGCTCTCGCGGTCAGGGCGGCCGCGAAGCAGTTCGACCTGCCCGACCTGTCCGGCGAGATTGAAAAATACTATCGAAAAAACCACCTTGATACCGGGAAATTGTACGATGATACACTGCCAACACTATTGAAATTAAGGGAGCAAAAGATCTCCCTGATCCTGGCCAGCGATGCCGACTCGGATGTACTAATAGAGCAGCTGGAGAAATTAAATATTTTAAAGTATTTTGAGGGTCATGTTATCTCCAGCGAGGTGAAGGCATATAAACCGTCGGATAAAGTGGTTAGAGCGGCGAGACAATATTGCACCGAACCGTTGTCGGAGATACTTTTTGTCGGCGACAGCTGGGTCGATATCAAAACGGCGGAGAAAATGGGCGTCAAATCGGTTTTGATTAAACGGAATGGCCAATTCAAAATAGAAGCCGACTATAAAATCATGACTCTTGAACATATATTAGAGATAATAAACGAATAATATTTTAATTGCTCTGCCGACCAAACCTGATATATTTATTGAAAAATTCAGCCGGAGAATAATATGAAGACATTTCATATCTTTTTTTTATTGATACTTTTAACTTTGAGTATTGAGGTTGCCGCCGAAAGTAATTTGAAATTTTCTGTCAAGCCGACTATTTCGCGCGGATTTGGTCATACGACCTATACAATGGACAGCCCGGTCGTCGATTCGAACGGCGTAATTGTCAGTCGGGCCAAAAGTGAACTGGTTTTTCCGGTCGATGCTCTCTATATCGGCGGTGAATTCGGAATCGAAGCCTATTCCGCCGGGCGCAAAGACTGGTTTGCCAGTGTTGCGGCGCAGATTAATATCGGCGATCCGTCCGGCAAAATGACCGACACCGATTGGGCCGGATATATATATTATAAATGGAGCTACACCGAATCGGAGCCTGATATGGATTATTTTCAATTTTCTGTCAAAGCGGGTAAATACATTTATGGCTGGGATAAAGCCAACAGCTATGCCTTTTTCGGCTACCGCTATCAGCGTATCGTTCAGGACATCGACAATTTTTCCGGCTGGCAGATTGATATTACGGATCCCGATCTGCCCAAAGATACCGTTGACATGACTGTTCATGCCCTGTACTATAAAGCGACATACCACATGCCGATGGCCGGCCTTTATTATAATATTCAATTTAATAATAAAAGCAGCTTTGACATAACCGCCGCTTATATGCATGTTTTCGCGTCCGATTTTGACGATCATATTTTACGCAAAAAAACCGCTATCTCTGACGGCACCGGCCCCGGATTTTACGGCAATGTCAAATATCACCGGATATTCCCGATGAAGAATAACAGAATGCACTGGTTTGTTGATTTTGACGGAGACTTGACAACTCTGAAAGTCACGACCAGTCAGACACAGGAATGGTACGGTGATGATCAGATAACACACGGTGATGATACCGGGTCGATAGTCT
>CAZJLX010000047.1:0-10713 GCA_964546545.1 uncultured Ignavibacteriaceae bacterium
TCGCGGACTGGAGGCTTTTCTGTTTGATCTTGAGTCGGAAAGTCTGCATGAAAATTATGATGTCATTTTATGTCTGGAGGTTCTTCAGCAGCTTTATGATCCATTGAAAGCGCTTCGGAATATTAAATCGGCTTTGTCCGATAACAGCGAACTTATCGTTTCGGTCCCGAATGAGTTTCATTTTGTATCGAGATTAAAATTACTGTTTAATCGTTCGCATCTGGGGCATTTCGATCATTCGCATATCAGGCTCTTTACTCCACGGCGGGCTGAGGAGCTGTTCAAAGCGGCAGGATTTGAAATTAAAAAACATTGTCATGTTCCGATTATCCCGCCGGGGTGGAGGCTATTCAGCAATATTTTTCATCCGCTGGCTCAAATAATGCCCTCGGCCTGGGCGATATCTTCGATTTATTCGTTGAGGATGAAATGAAAACGGACGAACGAACCAGAATGAATGAATCGATGGGAACTTTCTCGGAACGATTCCCAGTACTGTACGAAACCGATGGCCGTCTGAAAAAGGCGGATAAAGTTGTCGCTGTCTGTCGCCATTTTTCCAACCGCCCGATCGAAGAGCTGGTCTGTCTTGATCTGGGCGCCTCGACCGGCATCATGACCGAACGCTTTGCTGAGAATTTTAGGCAGGTCATAGCGCTCGACTTGGATCAGGTTGGATTAAAATCGGGCAAAGATAATAGTCGTCGGTCAAATATACAGTATTTGTGCTCCGACGGAACCGATATGGCGCTCGATGATAATTCGGTCGATCTGGTCATTTGCAATCAGATTTATGAACATGTGGACAATCAGGAAGGGCTAATGGCGGAAATCTATCGAGTTTTAAAATATGATGGCTTTTGTTATTTTGGGGCCGGGAATCGATTGGTGCTGATTGAGGGGCATTATTTCCTGCCATTTCTGTCATGGCTGCCGCCGCAACTGTCCGATTTATATATGAAAATAGCCGGTAAAAAAGGTATTTATGATGTCAGGTTGTTGTCGCTGCGTAACTTAAAAAAACTGACCCGGGATTTCTGGAGCCACGATTATACCGGGCTTATCTTTGAACATCCGGAGTCTTTTTGCGCCGAGGATGTGGTCAGGCCGGGCAATCTTATATCCAAACTGCCCGGGCCGATTTATTCGATTATTTATCGTCTGTTGCCGGCCTGGGTCTGGATTTTGACCAAGAAGAGATAATCAATTGTAAAATGTGTCAAAAAGTCATTGACCGCACTTTTCAATAACCGTTAATTATAAATTATGAAAATATTTATCAAGGTACTCCTGATTTTGCTTATATCCTTCTCACTTAAGGCGCAGGAAGTTGCCGATTCGACTTATGAACATGATGCGCTTGAAAGATTGACGGCGCTATTAAATCTTAAGATGAGCGATATTGCTTTCCGCGATGATTATACGGAAAAGGATGTACATCGCCTGCAGGCGGTTGCCGATTTGATGGCTCATCCGTATGGTATGATCGCCTTTACCGAAGGGATGAAAGATAATTGTTCCGGCGGCAATCCGGGTACCGTTTTAAAATACGCCTTTAAAAATTTGAAAAAAGTGGGACAGGAGAGCAAGTCTAGAAACTTAATGTCGGAACTGCCGTCATTGAGTTATGGCAGTATCAACATGTACTATAACTCGGATGAATTTAATCAACTGCTCCTGCGCGCCCGCAGCTATTTAAACGAAATCCTTCCCGCCGCCGCCGACTCATCGCTGGCGCTTCTGTCAAAATCGGAAAAAGTATTTCTGCTTCATCGGTTTAAAGAGGCGTTGCTCGAAGATACCGCCGATGAATTCCGCTCGGTCGAGGAACTTGATTCTATCCAGCAGGCTGAGGAAGAATATATTCAGCAGTTTGTTGAATTCAGCCACAAAATTAGAATCGATTATTTGCTCAATGCCGGGGTGCAGACGGCTATCGACCTGTTTGAGGAAATCAATCTTTTGACCAAAGAGATAAATAAGGGTAATTTTGATATCGGACGTATTCTGGCCGATACAACCGCCCTGCCGATGCAGGTCGGTCGGGCCGAATTTCTGGGGCGTCATTCCGGATGGAAAATCGGCGGTTTGGGCAATGATGTCTACAGCGGTGATTATGAATTTATTTTTGATTTTGGCGGCGATGATTATTACGACCTGACTTATGATCCCGACAATCCGCATAGTTGCATTATTATTGATTTGTCCGGCAATGATATTTATACCGCCAAATCCGAATTTTGTCTCGGATCTGGCTGTTTCTCGGCCGGCTTTCTTTTTGACCTGGGTGGCGATGATGTCTATAAAGGCTCTAATTTTTCCTGTGGTTCCGGATATTTCGGTCTCGGACTCCTTTATGATGCCAACGGTTTTGACCAGTATTACGGTGATATTCATGCTCAGGGAGCGGCCACCTTTGGGATCGGAATTATTATTGATAAAACCGGTAATGATATCTATTCGGCGGCGCTGTCGTCGCAGGGATATGGTATGACCGAGGGGTTTGGCTCAATTATTGATATTGAGGGAAAAGATACCTATATCGCCGGGACCAAATACAAGGAGTCAATCGGTCTGGCAGGTGTTAATGTCCATTATCTGACACTTTCGCAGGGATTCGGTCAGGGTCTGCGACCCTATACATCGGGCGGTATCGGTTCGATTTTGGATTATGAGGGAAACGATAATTACTTGACTGATATTTATGGTCAGGGCTCGAGTTACTGGTGGTCGCTTGGTCTACTGTATGACGGCGGCGGTAATGATCAGTATGTCTCATATCAGTACGCTCAGGGAGCCGGGATTCATATGTCCTGCGGCATATTGCTGGATCAGTCGGGGGATGATTTCTATCGCGGCAAAGGTTTAATGCAAGGCTGCGGTCATGATTATGGCTGCGGTTTGATCCTTGACCGAAACGGTTCCGATACATACCAGGCGTCCGATCTCTCGCAGGCGGCCGGTTCGGCCAACGGTATCGGCATATTTATAGACGACCGGGGCGATGATACCTATTACGTTAAAAAAGCAAGTAACACCCGAGGCTATGGCAACCCCCGGCGTGAATTCGGTTCGATTGGTCTCTTTGCCGATTTGAACGGGACTGATAATTATGTCGGCGGGGGAGAGAATAACAGCTACTGGCAGACTGACTCCAAATGGGGCGGCGGTTTTGATATCGAATTGATTCCTTCGGAATCTGATTCGACCGAAGAGGAAAAGGATAAGCCGGTCGTAAAAAGTCCGCAGGGTAAAACAGTTGTCGAACGAGTCGATTACTTTTTCGTGATGGCTTCGTCCGGTGAATTGAAATACCGCGATATGGTGCAACCCGCGATGGATTCACTGATTGCGATGGGTAAGGCGGCGGTCCCGAGAATATTGGAAAAAATAGATACCAAAGATGCCCGCGAGAGTCATGCGATAAACAGTATTCTGGTCGGTATCGGTTCTGCGGCTTTGCCCGATCTGTTAAAGAATCTGATATTTGACGATACTCTGCGTGTCAGCCGGGTCTGTCGTGCCTTAGGCGAGATTGGGGATAGTTCGGCCGTTAACGGCCTCATAAATATCAGCAATCATAGTGACTGGCGGGTGCGCTCAGGTGCCGCCGTGGCATTGGGCAAGATCGGCGACAGCCGGGCCAATGAAACCATTACCGGGCTTTTGGATGATTCGGACGAGATGGTGCGAAAATCGGCCGCGGTATCCTGCGGACGGTTAAAAACCGAAGAAGCCATAGATAAATTGGTTCATCTTCTGGGTGACAGCTTTTATGGTGCGGCGCTGACTGCTTCCGAGACCCTTCAGCAATTCGGAGAAATCGCTATCAATCCGATTGCCGATTCGCTTAATTCTTCAAATGACCTGCTGGTCAATCTGGCGATCAGGACTCTGGGTAAAATTGGCGGATACCGGGCGGCGGTTGCGGTGGCGTCTCAATTGACATCGACCTTGCCGATTCGGCGGGCTTTGGCGGTCGAGGCCATTAGGGATAGCAATTCATCGGCGGCCTGTGGTTTCGCGGAAATTATCGAAGAGACCGAAACCGACCCGACCGTTTTGTACTACATTAAGCAAACTCTCGATAAGTATGCTGAAAAATAAGCTTGAGTCTTTCTCGCGTTCTATCGCGACCGCGAAAGATACTGAAAAAAGCGGAAAACAAAAAAATCGCTATCGGGACATTGCCGATTTTTTACAGGGCGAAATCAAGGAACTGGCCGGTGGTTCCTTTATAAAAATCATGACAGATTTTGATGAATATTATGCTCATGGTCAAAAAACGATCGAGGATTTACAGTCATTATCAGCTCCCAAGAGGATTTTTTTCGGCGAAAGCGAAGAATCGCTGACTGTAAATCCGGAAAAGATGCTTTTTTTTGATATGGAGACAACCGGTCTGGGCGGCGCGGGGGTCGTTCCGTTTTTAATCGGTCTCGGCTCGGTAACGAATAACGGTTTTCAGGTCCGGCAGTATTTTCTTCCGGATTACCCCGATGAAGAAGCGATGCTCGAAGCGGTGCGGACTGAAATAAAAGATGATACTATCCTGGTCAGTTACAATGGTAAATCCTTCGACTTGCCGATCTTGATCGATCGCCTGATAATTCATAGAGTCGAACGTAATTTAAGATTTGCCGATCATATCGACCTGCTTCACTCGGCCAGGCGGTTGTACCGTCGGCGTCTGAAAGATTGCACGCTGAAGAATATCGAACGGGAAGTGCTCGATTTTTACCGTATCGATGATACGCCCGGTTATCTCGTTCCGTCGATCTATTTTGACTGGCTGAACAGTGGTAATACTGCCGATCTTGGAGGCGTTGTCGAGCATAATTTGTACGATATTGTCTCTCTCTATTTTATTCTGTTTCAGGTTGCGGCCGTACAAACAGAACCGGAGTCACAAATCAGTGATCCGGATGATATCCTGTCGTTGGTTAAAATTCATGAACGACGTCGCGAATATAAAAAGATCTGTCAGACACTTGAGAATTTTGACGATCTGATTCTCGGTTCCGACCGCTACGATATTTTGTTTCTTAAATCAATGTCTCATAAGCGGGATGGTCAGTTCGAAAGCGCGGCCGCATTGTGGAATAAAATTGCTGAAGTTGCGACCAAAGAGGCCTATATTTGTAATATTGAGTTGGCCAAATATTACGAACATAAAATCAAAGATTATAAAAAGGCGCTTATTTATACGAATTCAGCGCGCGAAAAATGTCCCTCCAAAGCCGCTGAAAAAGAGGCCATAACCAAAAGAATCAATCGTCTGACAACCAAAATCAATTCTCTTTCCGACTCTAAATAATTATTTGTTCCCGTCGATAATAAGAAAAAACCGGGGGGTGTAATGAGTCATGATATTTTTCGAAAAATATTGGCCGATCATAAAGAATTATCATCGCTGCCACAAGTCTTGACCGAAATTATAAATGTCGCCAACAACCCGGATTCGTCGGTTAATAATCTGGCTGATGTGGTCAAAAAAGACCCCGGCCTGACCGTTCGTTTATTAAGAGTCGTTAATTCTTTATATTATTCACCCGCTGCAGAAATTAAAACCGTCAAACAGGCGGTGGTCAGTCTGGGAGTCAGAACCGTTACCGCTATAGCGCTATCCTCATCGGTCTACAGCCTGGTCAATAAAGTCAGCAGTCATATTGACCCCAAAAAATTCTGGCGACATTCGCTTGAAGTCGCATTGGCGGCCCGTATGATAGCCGGTCGTGCGGGCTTTGAACCGGCCGAGGAAGCCTTTGTGGCCGGATTGCTGCACGATATCGGTTCTCTGATTCTGGAGGCCTCGTTCCGTGACCGATATATTTCTGTCTGGAAAGAAGTTGAAAGTGGCGAGTCGATAACGAAACTTGAAGAAAAATACCTTAGTACAAATCATGCGCGGGTCGGCCAGTTTTTATTAAAGCAATGGAAAATTCCGGATGAAATCTGTAATGCGGTCGGGCAGCATCATGAATATCTGACCGCCGAGACTGCCGCTTCAGCACCTCAATTGACCCTAATAGTGGCGCTGGCCAATCGGATTTCAAAATTTAAATTATACAATATGCCGCCGCTTGATGAATTTATGCTTCGACAGCGGAAAGTCTTAATTGAAAACCTCAGATTGTCTCAGAAGGAACTGGGCGAAATCGAGCGTAATCTGGTCGGTGAAGTGATCAGCGAATCTGAATTTCTTGAAATCAATGTCGGCGGCCTTGAGGAAATACTGGCCGAGGCCAACGAATTGCTGTATCGTCAGTATCTGGCAGCCGAAAAATTGCTGGATCAAAGAAAAGATAATTATTCAATATCATCAGAGCTGCAACCGGACGGACCATCAGGGAAAATACTCGAAAATCTAATTCGACAAATCCAGCGAATTATTGCGTATCTTAAGGATGAGTTGAATGGACGAAAAGATGCAGTTGAATACGATTCTGAAACCAATGATACGGTATCCGTCAAACTGACAATATCTTTAAAAGCGTTATCATTGGTTGCTAATGAACTGGAGATCCTCTCAAACGGCCTGGAGCACCCGGATAATATATCACATCGCCTCGAATCGGTCGGATTGGAAGTCAGTACACTGTTGGGTGAAGGCAAAAAATTATCGCAGAAAATCCGGGTCTGAGGTCTTAATTAATCAATGGCAAATCATGCTTTTTCGCCTGATTGATTGTTTTTTGAATAACATCCGTTTTCTTCTCGCTCTCAGTGAATTATAAAAACAATAAGACTTCATATTATAACCTCATGATTCATCGTAAATTCCAGGACTAAACTGGATACTTTCATGGAGTTGTTACATTAAATTACTTGACAAAAATGGACTTTTCAATTAACTTTATAATACACATAAAACAAGAGAGATAAATTCTCCCTGTCGGTGGACTATTTCTGCTGCAATCAGAGGGGCCTGGCAGCAATGTATGAGGTAAACGCTCTTTTGATTGAAGAATTAATTTATAAATATATAAAATCCCACCAGTTAATCATTTTAAGCTCCCAAGGAGGGACGGAATGAAGAGATTTACGCCGCTGCTTATCCTGCTTTTTGTTTTGCTGGCTTCGAGCCAGCTTGAAGCGGGAACGATTCGTGCCGAAGCATCACCGCTTTTGGCACCCGACACCATTGAAGCCGGTGTTCCTTTTTTTGTCGACATTTATATGAACAATACCGGCGGGCCATCTCAGGGATACAGTTGGCCGCTGTATTTTTTCAGTCCCGACGGATCGATCATTAATACCCAGCATCGCAATGTTTCGGGTTTTACGGCCATAACGATCGACATTCCCCCGATACCCTGGAATGACAGTTCGATTTTAATGGTCAACGGATTCGATACTTTGTGGGGCTTTTATAATGAATGGTTCGGGTGGAGCTGGGAGGGGACTTTACCAGATACGGTCAACCATACGACGGCCACTCTTGATGAATGGCCTGGTGATTGGGGAGAGATGCTGTTTGTCAAGTTTGCGTGGCAGATAGATGAGCCGGGGACCTTCTGCGTTGATTCCTGCTCGATTCCGAACGTTTCTCCTCCGGGTAAATTTGACTGGCTTTTTATGCCGGATATGACATTCAACGGCCCCTACTGCTGGACGGTCGCTTGTTTCAACGATGCCGATTGTGACGGTGTCGTCAATGCGATTGATAACTGCCCTTCGGTAGCGAATCCACTTCAGGAGGATGCCGACGATGACGATATCGGTGATGCCTGCGATGAGTGTCCCAATGATCCGGATAACGACGCCGATAATGACGGCTATTGTGCCGATGTCGACAATTGTCCGAATATATATAATCCGACCCAGGCTGACGGTGACGGCGACGGCGCCGGCGATGCCTGCGATAACTGTTTGAGCATTTACAATCCGACTCAGGCTAATTCTGACGGTGACGAATACGGCGATGCCTGCGATAACTGTCCCGATGTGACCAATCCGCTTCAGGAAGATACTGACGGTGATACGGTCGGTGACGCCTGCGATAACTGCCCGGACGATCCCAATACAAATCAGGCTGATGGCGATAATGATGATGTGGGTGATATCTGCGATAACTGTCCGACGGCTGCCAACAATAATCAGCAGAATTCCGATACTGATACGTATGGTGACGTCTGCGACAACTGTCCCGACATCGATAACCAGGGTCAGGAGGATGGCGACAGCGACGATGTCGGCGATGTTTGCGACAATTGCCCGACGGTTGCTAATACGACCCAGCAAAATTCGGATGGTGACGAATTCGGCAATGCCTGCGACAACTGCCCGACCGTTACCAACCCTCTTCAGGAAGACGGCGATTCCGATACGGTCGGTGATGCCTGCGATAACTGTCCGGCCGATCCCAATACCGGTCAGGAGAATTCGGACACTGATTCGCACGGTAATGTCTGCGACAATTGCCCGACGGTGAGCAATGAAGATCAGGCGAATTCTGACAATGACAGTTATGGTGATGCCTGTGATAACTGTCCAAATGATGATAACGAGGATCAGGCGGATGCCGACGGAGATAATATTGGCGATGTCTGTGATGCCTGTCCCAACGATCCAAATAATGACGCGGACGGTGACGGTTACTGCGCCGATGTCGACAACTGCCCGACGACATACAATCCGGATCAGGATGATTTCGACGAAGACGGTGTTGGCGATGCCTGCGATAACTGCCCAGAGATATCCAACACATATCAGGAAAACTCCGATACCGATTCTTACGGCGATGCCTGCGACAATTGTCCGACCGTATCAAACTCGAGTCAGGCGAATTCGGATAATGACTCTCATGGCGATGCCTGTGATAACTGCGATTATGTCGATAACGAAACACAGCAGAATTCAGACAGCGATCCGTATGGCGACGCCTGTGATAACTGTCCGACGGTAAGCAACACGAACCAGGCTAATTCGGATGCTGACAGTCACGGTAATGCCTGCGATAATTGCCCCTATGTCGATAATGAAGATCAAGCTGATAATGAAGGCGACGGCGTCGGCAATGTCTGCGATAACTGTCCCGATTCGGTCAATGTCGACCAGACTAATTCGGATGCTGACAGTTACGGTGATGCCTGTGATAATTGTCCCTTCATCGATAACGAAGACCAGGCGGATCAGGATGGCGACGGCGTTGGTGATGTCTGCGAATTTATGTGCGGTGACGTTAACGGGGATGAACTTGAACATCCCAATATTATGGATATTGTTTATCTAATTAGCTTCCTCTATATTAATGGCCCGGCTCCGGTTGAGATGCAGGCTGCTGATGTTAACAATGACTGTGTCATAAATATATTTGATATTACCTATTTAATAACATTTCTTTATCGGGGCGGGCCATGGCCGGAATGCCCTCTGTACTGGCCCTGTAAGTAATAATTTTTCAACATTTTATGGGCCAATGGCTTGACCGTTGGCCCATTTTTTATTATATTATTATTGCTTGATTAGAGTAGCCGGGTAAGATTGTTTACCTACCGACCGATACTTACTTTGTAGGCCCGGAGAGCCGGGGCCCTGGAAAAAAATATGAAAACTGTTCTTTTTTGGCTGACTCTGGTTTATACAATCTTATTTTCGCATCTTGCTTCGGCTATTACTTTTCGGGCCGGCAGTTCACCGCAAATAGCGCCCGATACCCTGATCATCGGCGTTCCTTTTTCGGTCGACATTTATATGAACAACGATGGTGTTGATCAATATGCCTGTAGCTGGACAGTTCGCTTTTTCAGCCCCGATTCGTCGATAACAAATGTCTCTCACTGGAATGTCGGCGGTTACAGCGCCTATAACGACTCAACCACGCCGCAGTCATATAATGACAGCTCAATCCTGATGCCCAATGGTTTTGGCGAAATTTGGACCTATATCAATATCTGGTATGCCTGGAATTGGGACGAAGTCCTTCCTGATACGGCTAATCATACAGGCGTAACCTGGGATACATGGCCGCCCGGGTTAGGCGAGCAGTTAAATGTTCAATTCTGGTTTTTGAATAATGATACCGGGACGTTTTGTATCGATTCCTGCGTTGTACCCAATACTACTCCGCCGGGTAAGTTTGACTGGCTCTTTTCCGAACCAGTTTATTTTGATGGACCTTACTGCTGGACTTTTGTCTGTCCCGGCGACGTTGACTGTGATGGAATCGCTGATTCTCTTGATAATTGTCGCACTACGGTCAATCCCGACCAGCTTGATTTTGATGGCGACAGTATCGGTGATGTCTGCGATGATTGCCCCAACGATTTTTACAATGATAGTGACACCGATAATGTCTGCGGCGATTTGGATAATTGCCCCGAATATTTTAATCCTAATCAGGAAGATATCGATTCCGACGGCATTGGTGATTCCTGCGATAACTGTATATATAATTATAATCCAGACCAGACCAATGTTGACGGCGACAGTTATCCCGATTCCTGCGATAACTGCCCCGAAATAGCCAATGAGGATCAGGCCGATTACGATTCCGATAATCTCGGTGACAGCTGCGATAATTGTCTCGAAATAGCCAATGAAGATCAACTCGATAGTGATGGCGATGGAGCCGGGGACCTTTGCGATCCCTGCCCTGATGACCCGGATGATGATATCGATGAGGACGGGATTTGCGGCGATAAAGATAATTGCCCGAACATCTATAATCCGGATCAGTTTGATATTGATTATGATTCGGTCGGTTTGGTG
>CAZJLX010000048.1:0-7812 GCA_964546545.1 uncultured Ignavibacteriaceae bacterium
GCGATTGATAAAAAAATCCCGCTGATTATTGTTTCATGTTCCGGAGGTGCCCGGATGCAGGAGGGTATCCTCTCGTTGATGCAGATGGCTAAAACCTCTGCCCTGCTTGCAGTTTTGGCGGACATGAAATTGCCTTATATATCTGTATTGACCAATCCGACCACCGCCGGTGTCATGGCCAGCTACGCCTCGCTCGGTGATGTTATCATCGCCGAACCAAAGGCACTGCTTGGTTTTGCCGGGCCGCGCGTGATCCAGCAGACAATTGGCCAGGATCTTCCGGAAGGTTTTCAATCATCCGAATTTTTCCTTGAAAAAGGCTTTTTAGATAAAATTGTCCGCCGCGATCAGCTGCGGGAAACCCTCTCCAGGCTGTTAATATATTTCCAGAGATAAACTATGGCTGCAAATAAAAGCGGCTACAGTGCGGCATTAAAATTTATCCTTGACCGCGAACATTTCGGTATTAAACTCGGGTTGGATAATATCGGCCGTTTTTTAAATAGAATTGACAATCCGCAAAACAGTTATCCGTCGATTCATATCGCCGGGACCAACGGCAAAGGTTCGACGGCGGTTTTTATAGAATCGATTCTGCGACAGGCCGGATACAAAACCGGCATCTTCACTTCGCCGCATCTGGCCGACTTCCGCGAACGAATCCGGGTCAATGGAAATCAAATCAGCAAACGATATATCACCCGATTTATTAAAAAACACAAATATTTGATCGCTCGCAATAAAATCACTTTTTTTGAAGTATGCACTGCTCTTGCTTTTTGTTTTTTTGCCGACCAAAAAGTCGATATCGCAATTGTCGAAACCGGGCTGGGCGGACGACTCGATGCCACCAATACGTTATTGCCGATTCTGTCAATAATTACCGATATCTCGTATGATCATACCAATATTCTCGGTGAAACATTAACCGCCATCGCCGGTGAAAAAGCCGGAATCATTAAACCGCAAACGCCTGTCCTGATCGGACTCATGAAACCCGAACCAAAAAATAAAATCAAATCGGTGGCAAAGCAGAAAAATGCCCCGTTTTTGATGTTACGGCCGGGAAATTTCGCGCGTAACGGTTACCCCTTCCGCTACGACTATTATGGAGAAGTTTTTGAAATAAAATCATTAAAAACCTCTCTTCTCGGCGCTCATCAGATTAAAAACAGCGCCCTCGCCATCCGCGCCGTAGAACTTATAAAAGAAAACGGATTTAATATCAATAAGAGAAATATTAAAAATGGCCTGGCCGAAGCTATTTGGCGGGCGCGATTCGAAATTTTAAAACAGAACGGTCGACCCGATCTTATTTTGGATGTGGGACACAATCCGGCCGGCGTTAAAGCGATGGTGGAAACTTTTCGCGAACTCTATCCGAATCAAAAGGCTGATATAGTCATCGGTTTTGTGCGCAATAAAAATCTGAAAAAATCGATTCAATATTTAAAACCGATAACTCGACGCGTCGAAGTGGTGCGGATGAAAACGGACCGGACGGCAGAACCGGCAGAAATTGCCTCTTTTTTCGGAAGCAAAAAAGATGTCGTCCTGTCCGATTCGGTTGAACACTCGGTAGATAAACTGCTAAAATCATCCGATAGAAAAAATAAGATATTGATCTGCGGATCACATTTTTTGGTAGGGGAATTTATAAACGCTTTCAAAAACAGATTATGACTAGCAGCAATAACAGGGAACATTCTTCCAATTATTCCGGCGACGACAGAAAAGCTCTTTTGGCCAAGATAAATAAGCTGGAGAAACAACTCGATGACAGTGAAGGCATGCTGCACTTTCTTTCTCATCAGGGACTTCTGGCCATTGTGGTCATTCAGGACGGATTGTTGAAATATGTCAATCGGGCCGCGGCTGATCTGCTTGAATACTCAATTGAGGAAATGACGAGCTGGGAGCCGAATGAATTCGCCAAAGCGATTCATCCCGATGACCGCGTTTTCGCCATGACCCAGGCCCAGAAAAAACAACGTGGCGATAAGGATGTGGTCACGCAATATTCTTATCGCATGTATACCCGAACAGGCAGGATTAAATGGATTAACCAGTATTCCAAAACGGTTACCTATAACGGTCGAAACGCCGATTTTGTCTCATTCATTGATATCAGCGATCATAAGGAGACTGAGGATACTCTGCAAAGGGCGCATGATGATCTCGAGGAAAGAGTTAATAGGCGAACGGTCGAATTGACCGAGGCCAACCGCCAGCTAAAAAGACGTATCTATGATTTATATACGATTTTTGAATTAAGCCGCAACTTTAACGCGGTACTTAATTATGAAACGCTGCTCGATTCCTTTGTCCTGACATCTTTGGGACAGATGGGCGTCGCCAAAGCAGTCCTTTACCTGCCTCGCGAAATCGGCGGACGGAAATTTCATCTGGCCCGAACCAAAGGCTCCCCCCCCTTTCCCGAAAAGGAGATCGTTATAGATCCCGAAGATGAATTTGGAAAATATATGACCGCATATAACCGGCCAATTTTTGTCCGGAGTATCGTCGACAGAATGCCGACCGAGCAAAATCTCAATTTTGCCGAATATTTTGACTGCGGCCTGATTGTCCCGCTCATTTTTCAAACCAAATTAAGGGGTGTTCTGATATTATCGGGTAAGGAATCGGGCCAGCCATTTCAGGATGAAGATACCGAATTTCTATCGATTCTTGCCAACCAGACCGCCGTTTCAATCGAAAATGCACGATTATACGAATCCGAAAAGGAAGCTCTTCAGAAGCTGCATAAAATTCAGAAACTTCTTTTACAAACCGAGCGTCTGGCGGTCCTCGGCGAACTTTCGGCCAAGGTGGCTCATGAAGTCAATAATCCTCTCGGTATTATTAAAAATTATCTGGATTTAATTTCAAGAGAAGCGGATGAAGAATATAAGCAGAAGGAATATCTGACCATTATCCGACAGGAGATCAATCGTATTGCCATTATTATTAAACAGCTTCTGAATATGGGACGGCCGATTCATATCACATTTTCCAAAATAGATATCAAGGAAATATTGCGCGATGTAATTGCTATGCTGAAACGGCAGCTGGACAGCTCAAATGTTACCATTTCGCTTGAGAGCGACAATTCATTGCCGGCCATATCGGCCTGGCCCGACGGACTGAAGCAGGTCTTTATGAATCTGATAATAAACGCGCGTGATGCCATGCCCGATGGCGGTCAGATTGTTATTAAACTGAGTCACGATGAAAGTAAAGTACAAATTCTTTTTGAGGATAGCGGCCCCGGTATCGACCAAAAACATCTCCCCCACATTTTTGAGCCTTTCTACACCACCAAGGAATCGGATGCCGGCACCGGACTCGGCTTATCGGTCAGCTACCGTATTATGAAAAACCATAACGGAAACATCGAATATCGTAATATCGAAAAAGGGGGATGTTTTCGGATAGAATTGCCGATAGAACAAGAGGAAACAGAATATGAATGGCGCCTCTGAAAAAATATTGGTAATTGACGACGAAGTCAAAATGTGTCAGTCGCTGAAGGAGCTATTCTCAGGTGGCGGATATCAGGTGACTACCACACAATCATCACCCGAAGCGATTGAACTGATAAAAAACAGGCCTTATGATCTGATTGTCACCGACATCAAAATGCCCGGAATAAGCGGGCTGGAAATATTAAAAGCGGCTAAAGAGATTGATCCCGATCTGATTGTTATTTTGATGACCGGATATGCCTCGCTGGAGTCATCCCTCGAGGCTATCAAACATGGTGCCTTCGAATATCATCTCAAACCGGTCGAGTTTTCACAATTGGAAATTTCGGTTAAACGGGGACTGGAAATACGTGAAGCCAATCTGGCGCGCAAGGAACTTCTCGAGGATTTAAAAATTGCCAATCTGCATCTGAATGACCGCCTTGAAGAAATCAACGCTCTGCATGAGGCCGGCCGTTCTCTGGCGCATACCGCCAACTTAAAAGATCTTCTGAAAAAAATCGTCAAACTGGCCGCCGGTGTGACCCAGGCCGAGATCGGCTCGCTGATGCTGATAAACCCGACCAATGAATATTTGACAATCGAGGCCTCAATCGGTCTTGATCCCAAAATCGCGAACAGTGTCAAGCTTCCGCTCGGCTCTTCTATCGCCGGTTATGTGGCCAAAACGGGTGAATCGGTATCGATCAAAAATGTCGAAAAGGACGACCGATTCAAGCGAATCAATCGTGAACGATACACATCCGCATCACTACTCTGCGTCCCGCTAAAAATAACCAACCGGGTCCTGGGCGTGATTAATATGGCCAATAAACGAGACGGACAGATATTTGATAAACATGATCTGAAACTGCTGGCCACCTTCGCTTCGCAGGCGGCAGTAGCGATCGACGACGCCCGTCAGTTTGAGGATAATCTGAAAAAATTAAGAGAATTTTCGATCCTTTTTGAATTGTCACACAAACTCTCTACTGTCGGTTCGGTAGCGGCGATGCGTAATGCGGTTTTTGAATATATGAAAAAACTGATGCCGATCGATTACGCCCTTTGGTTCGAATGGCAGCCGGTTCAGAGTAATCTTAAACCTATCGGGGCCGCCGGAACCAATATTCCTTTGACCGATAGCGGCTCGATTAACCTTAGCAGGATAAAAAGTGATAAGGTAATCATTACCGATTTCGATATTGAGGGTGCCAATATAAATGATATAAACAGCTTCACAAAAAAAATGGCCGAGAAAATTTCCGATTACCCGGCCTACCCGAAACCGACGATCAATTTCATAGCTCTGCCAGTAATTCAGGAAGGTGTCTTAAAACAGGTTTTTTGTATCGGATCGGCCGATGACCGGCCTTATATCAGCCAGGAAATTTCTCTCGCTCAATTAGTCATCTCGCAGGCTTCGGGCCTGTATGAACGGGAAAAAGCGCTTTTAAACGCTACCAGACTTCTTACGATGGGTAATATGATTTCTGAAATCTCTCATGATTTACGTCGACCATTGACCAATATCAAAGGGTGGATCCAAATTCTGGGTGAAAGGTGGCCGCAGGTGACCGAGGATGAAGCCTTTTTCGGCAATGTGGAAGAGGAGATTCACCGCCTTAATGAACTGGTCAAAGAATTGGTCGATTTTTCCAAACCACATCGCTATCAAACCGAAATGCGGGATATTCGACAAATTATAAGACGAGCAGCCGAGCTTATCGGACCTGATCTGGGTAAAAAAAATATATCTATACAGGAAAAATATGAAAGCTGTAATTACGAAACGGTCGTCAATAAAAATCAAATCCTTGAAGTATTCCTCAATCTCTTCCTGAATGCGGCCGACGCCATGAGCGAGAATGGCAAACTGGTCATTTCAGGAAAAATCGACCGACCATCATTTAAAAAACAGGATTTTCTAGCCATAACTATCTCCGATAACGGAACAGGTATTAAAAAGGAAAATCTCTCTAAAATATTCGATCGCTATTTTACATCAAAAGAAAGCGGCACCGGTTTGGGTCTGGCGGTAGTCGAAAGAATTATTGCCGCTCATGGTGGCACAATGGAGGTAAAATCCGAATATGGCCGGGGAACCGATTTCATCCTCTATTTCCCGATTTAATAACTGCAAAATATTGCAAAAAAATGACATAAAAAACGCCGTAAAAGGTTGATTTTTCCTGATTTTTGACGATAATTCAAAAAAGTGCAAAGAGTTTCGTATGAAAAAAGAGAAACCTAAAATTCTGATTATTGATGACGATCCTAAAGTCGCTTGGATATTGGGCGAGGGATTGTCGGCTAATTATGTCTTTGCTTCGGCTCGTGATGGTACCGAAGGTATTCAGATGGTTTCCACTGAGAAACCGACTCTCATTCTGCTCGATATAAAAATGCCCGGTATGACCGGCCTTGAAGTACTTGAAAAATTAAATAAAATGCCTAATCGACCCGAAGTCATTATGCTCTCCGGTCACGGTGAGACAAAAAATATTGTTCAATCAATGCATCTGGGAGCGGCCGAGTTTATTAATAAACCCTTTGATGTCAAAGAGGTTGAGATCCATATCAACACGGTTCTTGAAAAAGGCCAACTGAGACAAGAAGTCAGAGAACTTAAAACCGCATTAAAATCAAAAACTCAATATGGGCAGTTTATCGGCGACTCGGAAAAAATGCTGCAGGTTAAAAGCATTATCGAACAGGTAGCCGACTCCGAATTAACGGTTCTCATTCGCGGCGAATCGGGCACCGGCAAGGAGATTGTCGCTCGGATGATGCATACTTTGTCATCCCGTTCCGACGAACCCTTTACCAAGGTGAACTGCGCCGCAATACCCCGGGATCTGCTTGAAGCCGAACTGTTCGGATATGAAAAAGGAGCCTTCACCGGAGCGCATAAAACAAAACTGGGTCGGTTTGAAGTTGCCAATAAAGGTTCTATTTTTCTCGATGAAATCGGCGATATGCCGCTGGAGCTGCAATCCAAACTGCTTCAGGTTTTGGAACAACAGGAATTTGTCAGGGTTGGGGGGATCAACTCTATTCATGTCGACGTAAGAATTATTTGCGCGACCAATAAAAATCTCGAGGATGCCATTCGCAAACAAGCTTTTCGGGATGATCTTTTCTACCGGCTTAATGAGATAACAGTTTTTCTGCCGCCGGTTAGGGATCGGCGCGATGATATACCACTTCTTGTTAATCATTTTCTGGAACGATATAACGACCTTTATGAAAAAGAATATCCGGCTCTCGCTCCGGAGACAATATCACGGTTGATGCAGTTCAACTGGCCGGGAAATGTCAGGCAACTGGAAAATCTTATCAAACAGGTCGTGGTTCGCGGCGATGAGTCAATATTCGACGATCTGTTATCCAACAATATGGCCGGAACACCGGATATTCATGATATTGGAGCGGGTGGAATCGAAGATTCTCCTGAATTGGTGAATTCCTTCTCATTGAAACAACGAGTCGGTGTCGCCGTCGCGCGTGAAGAGAAGAAACTTATCAGCACGGTCCTTAATAAAACAAACTGGAATCGCCGTAAAGCGGCTGACTTGCTTGAGATTAGCTATCGTTCGTTGCTGTATAAGATTAAGGAGTATAACCTCAACAGCACCAAATAATTATAATTCGTTGAGTGTGAACCATTCGGAACATCTTTGATATTTCATTACAGCTTTTAAGCAATAGTTTGCGCACTTTGATTTTTTTCAACAAATCATCATAGACTAATTTTATCCATTTCCCCGAATCTTATCACTTTCGATTGAATGTCTTATAAGATATAATTAATTAATATGTATTTAGTATTTTTTTAACAGAGAATTAACCAATAATATTTTATGAAGTGGAATAGTAGTTGCTGTTATTTAATCGGGATAAATAGGTGAGAAATGGCAACATTGAATAAGGCTTCGATGCATCAGGGCGAAAACGTTATGTCGGCTCATTTTAGCGATAACTTTGCAGGACAAATAAATTATGAACTTAAACGAGCCGAGAGATACCGATATTTTGTCTCCCTTATTGTTTTAAATATCGGACCGGTTCTTGATCTGGGCGGTAATGGTGCCCTGAAAGATGAAAAGGATCGTTCCCGGTTTATAACTGAACTAAATAAAGTCCTTGATAATGCGATCCGCGAAGTTGATTCTATTTCCAATCACCAGCGCACCCGTATCGGCCTGCTTCTGCCCGAAACATCGCGACAGGGAGCGGAATCGGCGGCCCGAAGAATCACGACCACCCTTTATGAATTTTGCAATAATTATTTCGGCAAACCGGCTGATTACCTGATGCCGGTCGAGATTTCATCTTTTCCGGATGC
>CAZJLX010000048.1:7822-10697 GCA_964546545.1 uncultured Ignavibacteriaceae bacterium
TCCGCACCATTGCCAGTTATCTGGAAGAGTTTCAAAACTAAAATTCTTCTCTGTTTCATAGTTTCCCTTTATATAAACCATACCTCGCGGGGCTTTTTTAATTTGGTGGTACACTTATTCTGATCGACAAATCACGCGAAGCGAAAAAAATACGCCACTGCCCCCTGCCTGAAAAGACTGCCCACTGGCAGTTTGGAGTTCAAGCCTTAGCTTGTCAGACCAAGCAAAAAAAACAGGCTAAAGCGTGAACTCCAAGCAGGCAGAGAGCCTGTCCTTTTTTATATTCAAGCAAAGCTGCCAATACTGGCAGACCGAAGGCAAAAACAGGTTCCCTGCCTGTTACCAGCCCATCATCTGCTCGAGATTATTGTTGAGCTTCTCAGTACGGTCTTCTAAATCAGCTTTTCGGACTTTTTCTTTTTCCACAATCTCGGCCGGGGCATTTTTCCGAAAATCAGGATTGGCCAGTTTCTTCGCGATTTTCTCTAACTGCGACTTCAGATTATCCAGCTCTTTTTCCAGACGTTTCTTTTCCGAATCGACATCAATCAACCCCTCCAGCGGGATAAATATCTCAGCGCCTGAAATAACACCGGAGGCCGAAAGACCCGGCTTTTTGATATCTTCGCCGATTATCAGCTTATTGATCTTCGCCAGCGACCGGAAATAATCCTGATATGTTTCCAGAAGTTTGCCCATCTCTTTGTCGGTAATCCTAACATACAGATCGGAATATTTACCCGGCGGAACATTCATCTCCGCCCGGATCGACCGCACTTCATTGACAACTGTCTGAATCGATTCAAACGACAACTCCAGACTTTCATCTATAAAAAGCTGTGTCTGTTCAGGCCAAGGACCAAAGGCAAGCGTCTCGTTTCGCTCGGGGAAAAGTTCTCTTAGTTTCAAACCAATCTCTTCGGTCACGAACGGAATAAACGGATGAAGCAGTTTCAAAATCTTATCGAGTACATAATGCGCCACCTGAAGCGAGGTTTTGCGAATTGGCATATCCGGCTGATCCGGCTTGATAAGCTCGATATACCACGAACAAAAATCGTTCCAGGTAAAGCTGTACAGATTTTTCGTCGCCGCCGACAGTTTAAACTCGGCGAAATTGCGGTCAATTGTCTCGATTGTCCGCTCCAGCCGCGATAAAATCCACCGGTCAATCAGTACCAGATTTTCTTTCGGCGGTGTTTCAAAATCGATTTTATTATCGCCCGTCCGCATCATCACAAACCGTGAGACCTGATATAACTTATTGATAAAATTACGGCCGATCTCAAAAGTATTTTTTGAAATCCACGGGTCCTGACCGTCCGGTGTCGCCAGCACCAGCGAGACTCTTAGCGCATCGGCGCCAAACTGGTCAATAATCTCCAGCGGGTCAATCCCGTTGCCGAGCGATTTGGACATCTTGATCCCGTTGGCATCACGAACCGTCCCATGAATATATACATCATTAAAAGGTTCTTTACCTATAAATTCATACCCGGCCATCACCATCCGCGCCACCCAGAGAAAAATAATCTCCGAAGCGGTTACCAAAACTTTAGTCGGATAAAAATAATCTAAAAGCGGATCTTTGTTCGGCCAGCCGAAAGTCGTGAACGGCCACAACCATGACGAGAACCAGGTATCGAGAACATCTTCATCCTGTGTTATCTCGGCTTTGCCACACTTGGGGCATTTCTCAGGTTGAGCCTCGGCGACAATTATCTCGCCGCATTCGCAGTAATAAACCGGTATCCGATGTCCCCACCAGAGCTGTCGCGAAATACACCAGTCGCGAATATTTTCCATCCAGTGCAAATATGTTTTCGACCAGTAATCGGGGTGAAACCGCAGATCGCCTCTCTGAAGAGCCTCAATGGCCGGTTTCGCCAGCGGCGCCATCCGCACAAACCACTGATCCGAAAGGTACGGTTCGACCTCCTGATGACACCGATAGCAGGTCCCGACCGAAAGCTGATAATCTTCCGTTTTATCCAAAAGAGTCTTTTTTCCCAACTCAGCAATAACATTCTTCCGCGCCTCATACCGATCCTGCCCCTTAAACTTACCGGCGTTGGCGTTTAATGTTCCGTCTATATTGAGAATATTGACTTCCTCAAGATCATGCCTTTTGCCGATTTCAAAATCGTTCGGGTCATGTGCCGGAGTTATTTTGACCACCCCGGTGCCGAATTCCGGGTCGACATAGCTGTCGGCGATAATCGGCAGTTCCCGCTCGATAATCGGCAGAATCGCCGTTTTGCCGACGAATTTTTTGTACTTGCTGTCTTTTGGATTGACCGCCAGAGCGGTATCGCCCAGCATCGTTTCCGGCCGGGTGGTCGCCACCGTCAGATACTGGTCACTGCCCTGAATTTTATATTTGATATACCAGAGATGCCCTTTCTTCTCCTCGTATTCGACCTCGTCATCCGAAAGCGAGGTCTGGCATGACGGGCACCAGTTGACAATCCGGTGACCCTTATATATCAAACCCTTGTCATACAGATGAATAAAAACCTTCCGAACCGCGTTCGACAACGACTCGTCCAGCGTAAACCGTGTCCGCTCCCAATCGCAGGCACAGCCGATTCGCTTCAACTGGTTTAAAATCGAATCCTTATTTTTATAGGCCAGCTCTTTGGTCCGCTCATGGAATTTTTCCCGACCCAGTTCGCGCCGCGTCGTGCCCTCTTCCTTGAGCTTCTTCTCGACAATCACCTGCGTTGCGATTCCGGCATGATCCGCACCCGGCATCCACTCCGCCTCGAAGCCGGACATCCGCTTCTGGCGAATCAGAATATCCTGCACCGTGTTATTAAGCGCGTGCCCCAGATGCAAAATATCGGTGACATTCGGCGGCGGGATAACTATCGAA
>CAZJLX010000049.1:0-10681 GCA_964546545.1 uncultured Ignavibacteriaceae bacterium
TCTCGTTCATCTTTATTACTGCCGCCATATCACCGATGAGCAGCAGTGAACCGAGACTGGCAACACCCTCGTATTCCGGGCCAGCCTCTGCCTTGAGCGGATAAGCGCCATTTTCTTTTTTGACGCGGTCGACCACGATTGAACCCTCAACACCGGCATTATTGGCGATCAGTCGAATCGGCTCTTCCAGAGCACGACGGACAATATTAACACCGACCATCTCATCGGAACCGGCCTTGACACCGTCAAGCGATTTCATCGCTCTTAGCAAAGCCACGCCACCACCCGGGACGATCCCTTCCTCAACCGCGGCACGAGTCGCATTAAGAGCATCCTCGACACGCGCTTTCTTTTCTTTCATCTCGGTTTCAGTTGCCGCACCGACATTGATCACCGCCACACCGCCAGCCAGTTTGGCCAGACGCTCCTGCAGTTTTTCACGATCATAATCGGAGGTTGTATCATCAATCTGTTTGCGAATCTGGCCGATACGGGCCTTGATATCTTCGGTGGCACCGCCGCCTTCGACGATCGTTGTGTTGTCTTTATTAATGACAATCTTTTTGGCAGAGCCGAGATCGTCAAGATTGACATTCTCAAGTTTCAGACCGATCTCTTCCGAGATAACCTTGCCACCGGTAAGAATGGCAATATCATCCAGCATTGCTTTGCGACGATCGCCAAATCCGGGAGCCTTCACCGCAGCGATTTTCAATGTTCCGCGCAGCTTATTGACCACCAGGGTGGCCAGTGCTTCACCGTCGATATCTTCGGCGATAATCATCAGAGGTTTTCCCATCTGGGCGATTTTTTCCAGTGAGGGCAGAAGGTCTTTCATCGAGGAGATCTTTTTGTCATGTATCAGAATCATCGCATCTTCTAAAACCGCTTCCATATTATCGGCATCGGTAACGAAGTAAGGTGAAACATAACCGCGATCAAACTGCATACCTTCGACAACTTCAAGCGTCGTATCGGTCGTTTTTGATTCCTCAACTGTGATAACACCGTCTTTACCGACTTTTTCCATCGCGTCGGCAATCTTCGAACCGATACTCTCGTCATTATTAGCCGATATTGTACCGACCTGGCTGATTTCGGTCTTGCCGGTGACCGGTTTGGACAGACTTTTTATCTCACCGACCAAAGCGGCAACAGCCAAATCAATACCGCGCTTGACAGCCATTGGATTAATTCCGGCGGTCACAGCCTTGACACCTTCACGATAAATTGACTGGGCCAGCACCGTCGCGGTGGTGGTTCCATCGCCGGCGATATCGGAGGTTTTGGAAGCGACTTCCTTAACCATCTGCGCGCCCATATTCTCGAAATGATCTTCCAATTCGATCTCTTTAGCCACCGAAACACCATCTTTGGTGACAGTCGGCGAGCCGAACTTTTTGTCAAGAATAACATTACGGCCCTTGGGGCCGAGCGTAACCTTGACCGCATCGGCCAATTTGTCGACGCCTTTTTTCAGCAATTCTCGGGCTGAGGCATCATATTCTATTACTTTTGGCATTTAATAACTCCTTAGTTTATTTCGCAATTTTGGCCAGAATATCAGATTCGCGCATAATTAACAGTTCCTTACCATCGATAGTCACTTCGGTACCGGAATATTTGCCATAAAGAATCCGATCGCCGATCGCCACATCCATAGGAATAATTTTACCGTCTTCGGTGCGTCCGGGACCGATTTCGACAACTTCACCTTCCTGTGGTTTTTCTTTGGCGGTATCAGGAATAATGATCCCACCCTTTTTAACCTCACCCGCTTCAGTCGGCTTGACCAGAACTCGGTCAGCAAGAGGTTTTACTACCATGACTCAATCCTCCTTAAATGGTTTGTTTATTTAATATCAATACTTCATTTTAACATTTATTAGCACTCACTTCAGTAGAGTGCTAACAGTTCGTCAAATATATTTAAACCGAATTAATTGTCAAGAAGTTTCAGACAAAAAATCAAAAAAATGATATATTTTTTATCTTATTGTAATATATAAACTTAAATATTAAGGTCGGCTATTATTTTCAGACCGTCAAGGGTCAAGGTCGGCTCTACCGAGCTTATATATTCGGAATTATGGCTGATTTCGGCGCTTAGGCCACCTGTTGATATAACTTTTATTTCTCCCCCACCCAGTTCGGCTATAATATGTTTTAAAAGATAATCAACCTGACCCACGCCACCATAAAACAGTCCCGATTTGAGTGAATCAGCTGTGGTGCGACCAATGACACTTTTGGGCTTTTCAATATTTACTTCAAAGAGACGAGCCGCTCGACGGGCCAGCTCAGCTCCCGCCGTTTTTATTCCAGGAGCAATAACGCCGCCCAAATAGACGCCAGCTTTGTCGATAACATCAAATGTCGTCGCCGTTCCAAAATCGACAATTATCACCGGGCAGCCATATTTTTGATAAGCCGCGATAGTGTTTGCAATCCGGTCCGCACCCACTTCCGAGGGATCCTCATAACCGATTTTTATTGGCATCTTGATATCGGCCGTGACATTATAAGCGGTCGCCGAAAGATATTTTTGTGACATCTGATTGTATACCGGGGTCAGGCGCGGCACAACCGAAGCGATTACCACGCGGCTGATTTTTACTGTATGGACATTAAGTTTTTCCAGAAGCCCGGTAACAAAAAAACCGCACTCATCTACGGTCAATGAATGATTCGAAGCCACCCTGAAAAAATCGATCAGGCGGCCGTCATCAAACAGCCCCACGACCGTATCTGTATTGCCGATGTCAATCGCCAGTAACATATCGCGAATATATCCAAAAATTCAACATTGTCAATCTATGCCTGTTGAATGTGTTTAAAAGTTGAACAATCATATTTCAGCCAATCAATCCAATTGCCGACACTTATTAGATAAAGCACAATAGAGTTCCGGAGGGAAATATGAAATATTTATCGATATTATTTTTGATTCTGACAGCTTTGATTTTATTCAACTGCGGCGGCGGTAAAACAAATATCAAATATTCCGCCGAGATTTATTACAATAACCAATCGAAACCGACAGATGAGAATATGGCCGCCTCCGAGGAATTTTTAAAGCTGGCCAAGCGAGCCTATGCCGATGAAAACTATGGAATGACTATCAACAATTGTGAAAACGCCATTGACCTAAATCATCGCAACTGGAGCGCGCATTATTATCTCGGATTGGCGATGCAGAAAAAACGGGAGTACGCCGTCTCAATCGAGGCTTTTATGGTCAGTCTGAAATTTTCGCCGGATAGCAAATATATCAAATCTGATCTGCACTATTCCATAGGCCTGTCATTTGAGCGGCAGGGTGATCTGGATAAAGCCCATCAGGAATATGTCACGGCTTTGAATTTCAACTCCGAAAACAGCTCAGCCAAAACGGCTCGCAATCGGGTAAAGATTGAAAAGACAATGCAGAATTGGAGCCGGGATCGTCAGATAAATCATGGCGGGTAAAGTCGCCCTAATTTGATTTAATCCCGATAAAAATCACGGTTTTTTCCTGCAACTATGGCGAAAATTGAATTATTCGCTTATATTCGGACGATGCGAAAAAAACCGACCATTACGTTCAGATTGAACGATGACTTCTATGATAAACTGGATAAATTCACTGAAAAAGTCCTCTCTGAGGGATACGAGTATTTCTCCGATGAATTTGAAAATATTGACTCCTTTTATCAGGAAGCTCTTGAAGATAATTCATCCCGAACCGATCTTTCTTTTCGTCGCACACCGAAACCGTTTTATCTTATAGAAGCATTGTACTATAAAATCTTCGATGATTTCAATCGTGAGGCTTTCAATAAGGCGAAGAATACTGTCCTGATTCTGCCCGATTGCCTGTCGCTGATGCAGGATAAATGCAAACGGGAACGGAAAAAATATGGTAAAATCTGTACCCGCTGCGTACCCAACTGCCAGATTAATAAAATCATGGAGATCGCCGACTTATACGGCGTCGAGGGGTACTTTTCCAAACGGGCACTGACCGAACAGCTGGAAAAAATCAAAAAGAAAAAAGTATCGCTGGGAGTAATCGGTATTTCCTGCCTGCTGACCCTTGCGTCCGGGATGCGTTCGGCGAAGGAGGCCGGGGTACCGTCACGGGGCGTTTTCCTTAATTTTACCGGCTGTGAACACTGGGCCGACAAACCGTTTCCGACCGAAACGACTATTGAAAAAGTTAAGGCAATTCTGGAGGAAAAATATGGAGTATCAGATTCGTCATCTTGATATCGATGACTACGACGAATTGGTAAATCTGTGGACACACTGCGGCCTTCCCTTCCGCCCCAAAGGACGCGACTCAAAAGAAAATATGCAGAGTGAATTCAGCCGCGCCGAAACCTGCGTTCTCGGAATGTTTGACGGATCAAAGATGATCGGCGCGATTGTCGGGACATCCGATGGCCGTAAAGGATGGATTAACCGTCTGGCGATTGACCCGGATTATCGTGGCCGACGACTGGCCTCTTTGCTAATAAAAGAAGCTGAAAATTTCCTTCACGGCCTCGGGATTAAAGTCATCGCGGCATTGATCGAAAGTTATAACACACCGTCAATGTCGGCCTTCACCAATGACGGCTACAGTTGCGACCCGAAAGTTCTCTATTTTTCCAAACGCAGTTCGGATGAAGATTAAGGGAATTGCTCCTTTTTTTGAAAACCGTTATTTGACCGCTTCAAAGATAATCTGACCGTTGACAGCGAGGCTGGGGCGCTTCACCGTTTAGGGTGGGATATTAAGAAAAGGCTTAACTGCCACAATTTACCTACCCAGCACACAAGGACTTTCGACAATCGATATGTCTCTTGATATTATCCCCGATTCAGTATATATTTATCCAAAACAAGTAATAAATCATGGAGTAAATTATGAAACTGTTTTCATCAGCTTTTTTGTTCATGCTAATATTAACATTATTGCTCGGTTGCGGGGGCGACAAATCGGAGACAAAAATCGATCCGGCGATGTGCAATTTCGATTCGCTTGAGGTTTATGTCAACCGTCTGCTGACATTTTCAGAAGACAGCACTATTGCAGGGCAGATTGCCGAATGCGTGCAAAAAGAGGCCAAATCGCCCGAGCAGTCATACTGGGTCGCCTTGGGATTGGGGAAGTACAGTCAGGCGCGCAATTTTATCGCTGAACCACCGGCCGATGAAAATCCGGCCAAAGCCAACAATTTCGGACATATCGGATTAACTTTTTATCTCGAAAAAAAGTATGATTCGGCGCTGATTTATTACGACAGCGCCCTAAATGTCTATAAAGACGATTACCGCCTATGGTTTGAGCAGGCGATGACGCTAATGGAACTTACGCGTCAGGAAGAAGCGGTGGCCTCATTCGACAGTGCCTTGGTGCTTAAACATGATGATTACGAATCATGGTACAATCGGGCTAACGTCCTTTATGAAATGACCCGGGCTTTTGAATCGCTCGACAGTTATGACAGCGCCATTGCCTACAATACTAATTTCGGCAAGGCTTATCATAACCGGGGTATTCTACGGTATATGCTGGGCGATCACCCGGATGCGGTTGCCTCATTTGATACGGCCCTAATGATTGATCATACCGATTATATGTCATGGTCATCGCGCGGTTTGTCCTTAGGCGTTACCAAACATTATGAGGAAGCGATCGCCTCATTTGACAGCTCGATTAAATACAAACATGACTATTCCGAGGCCTGGAAAAACCGCGCCGCCATTCAGGGATATAACGGCAATTATGAGGATGCCAAATTCTCAATTGACAGCGCGCTATTTTATGCGCCGCATGACCCGGATGTTATCGCCCTGCGCGAACTGGTTCTGGAAAATCTAAAGAAAGCAAAGAAATAGAATCAGGGACCCGGCCTCCAGAGAGGAAGACAAAATATTATTAAAAATAAAGGCGACACCCATCGGTATCGCCTTTATTTTTTTATCACACTTTAATCAGATTATTTTTTCAACCTGAGCTTTGAAATCATTATAGGTTCGCATACCGATATAACGCTCGACCTCATTACCCTCTTTATCATAAAAAATGGTTAGTGGCACGCCGGTTCCCAGTTTATAATGCCGCATCGCCTCGCGGGTCGCTATCAGCATTGTCCAGTTATAACCGTACTTTCCGATAAAATTCTTCACTTTATCAGGCGTATCATTAACCGCCAAACCGATTATCTCAAGACCCTGCGGGCTGTACTCATTATAAATTTTCTGCAAATCCGGCATCTCCCGGCGGCAGGGTGGGCACCATGTTCCCCAGAAATTTATAATCAACGGTTTTCCGGCAAATTGATCCATATCATACATATTACCGTCAAGATCGGGCACCGCTAATCCTTTGGCGCTTGCCGACGCTGTCTGATTTTGTGCGCCGGCCGTACTATCGGATGAATCATTATTCTCCGACGAACAGGAGATCAACGATAGTGACAGGGCAAGCATCAAGACAATAAGCAAAACAGACTTTTTCATGAATCCTCCGAATTATCCTTTATCAACGGCCTTTCGCCCGCCATTTTTCATAAACTCATCAAACTTCATACTGTCATACAATTCTTCTTTCATAAAAAAGAGTACATCCATAAAAACATCAAGCTTCTGATAACCCGATAACGTTCCCAATCGCTCACTGTCAGATTTTAAAAACCAATAGGCCGGATAACCCCGAACCCTATATTCGGACCGCGAAAGATTACGCTCCGTTATTTTGTAACCGTCAATATCAAGTTCATACTTGGAGTCACCGTCAACTTTAATACAGATAAAATCACGATTGAGCATTTTGATTACTTCGGTCAGGGCAAAAACATCCTTATCCATCTTTTTGCAGTAATAACACCAACTGGTATAAAAATCGATAAGAATATGCTTATCTTGTTCTTTGGCCAGTTTCAGACCTTCATCATACTTGTGCCAGACAATCCTCGTCGTATCAACAGTCGTCTGTTCGCCTTTCGGATTGACAATTTCGCTTTTTTCTTTATCCTGCGCCAGCAGTAAAGAAAAGGTCACTAATAACAGAATAACCACATAAACAGGCTTTTTCATTCTCTTCGCCCTTATAAAAAAAATCACTATATATTTAGTGATACCAATATATAACAAAATCGGAACAAAAAAAGTTCTTTTTACTTTTTTGAAGGTTGTAAATAGACCGATGAATCGCCAAGAAGCTCTTTTAACCTGATAAGTAACTGGCTCTTGGGTTCGACTTCAAAACATTTCGATTTAATGAAATAGACATCGCCATTTTGACGAGCCGCGATAATAACCGGAGTTTTGCCTCGGTTATTCTCAAGTACTTTCCGAACACTGCCAAGTCTACGCTCGCTGACTTCTTCGTCTAACTTAATGACCAGTTGGCAGTTAAACCGTTCGGCCAGAGAATCGAGCGGAAAGATCTCGTTGGCGATTATTTTCGGGGATTCTCCCTCACGGGTCGAGACTCGGCCGTTGAGCATGACAATATTATCCTCGGCAATAAAGGCTTTTCCCTTCTCATAAGTACTTGAAAAAACTATGCTTTCAGCACGACCCTTAAAATCCTCAACTGTGATAAAGGCCATCTGGTTACCCCGTTTATCATTCATTAGCTTGACTGCCGAAATAATGCCCCCCAGCCAAACCTCACGACCGTCGGAGACTTCGGCCAGCCTTTCGGTATCGACCGTACTGAAGGCGACCAGCTCGGAGCGGAACCGATCAAGCGGATGGCCGGTCACATAAAAACCGAGTATCTCTTTTTCGCCTGATAACTTTTTGGATACTTTCCAGTCGGGCAAATCCGGCAGGGGCGGCTCGACCCGTTCAATTTGTCCACTCGTACCGGCAAACAGATCGCTCATATTTGTCGATCCCTGTACTTTCTGACCGAATTCAAGCATCTCCCCGATAACCGCCGTTTTCTGCGCCCGGTTGCCCGGTAATGAATCGAGCGCCCCGGCAATGGCCAGTGATTCAACCGTTCGGCGATTAAGACTCTTTAGATGGACCCGGCTGACCAGGTCGGCAAACGATACGAATCGTTTCGATTCAATTTCGTTGCGAGCTTCAATTATAGCTTCCACAGCCCCTTCACCGACATTTTTTACCGCCATCATGCCGAACCGAATTTTCTTATTTTTAACCGAAAATCCCTTTTCCGATTCGTTCACATCGGGCGGCAAAACAGTTATTCCCATCCGGCGGCATTCCTCCATCAGGATATAAATCCGGTCGGCCGAATCCATCTCCGAGGTCAAACAGGCCGCCATAAATTCCAGCGGATAATATGTTTTCAGCCAGGCGCACTGATATGCGATATAGGCGTAACCGGTTGAATGCGCTTTGTTAAAGCCGTATCGGGCAAAGGTCTCAATCTGATCAAAAACCGACTGAGCGATTTTGGAATTTATTTTTTGTGTTTCACAACCATTTAAAAACTCTTTTTTCTGCTCGGCCATAAGTTCGGCCTGTTTTTTACCCATTGCTTTGCGCAAAATATCGGCTTTACCCATCGAGTATCCGGCCAGTGAGTTGGCGATCTGAAGTACCTGCTCCTGAAAAACAATCACGCCGTACGTATCCTTAAGAATCTTCTCCAGTTTGGGATGTTCAAATTTGACCTGCTTCTTACCGTTTTTGCGGTCGATATAAATGTCGATCATGCCCGAATCGAGCGGCCCGGGGCGATAGAGAGCATTCATCACCGTCAGGTCAGTCAAATTTTCCGGCTTTAATTTACGCAGATAATCGCGCATCCCCCCCGATTCAAACTGGAATATACCGACCGTATCACCCCGCGAAAAGAGCTTATACACTTTTTTATCGAACAGATTGAGCGCATCGACATCGATCTCCTTATCGAAATTCTCTTTTATCATCGCCAGGCAGTCCTGAATCACGGTCAGCGTTCGCAGACCGAGAAAGTCCATTTTCAGAAGCCCGATCTCCTCGACCATCTTCATATCGTACTGCGTCGTCGTTTCGTCCTTGTTGCCCTTGAACAGCGGCACATAATCGGTCAAAGCCGAGGGGGCGATAACCACCCCGGCGGCATGAGTCGAGGCGTGACGTGCCAGGCCTTCCAGCGTTTTGGAAAAATCAACCAGTTTCTTAATCCGCACATCGGTCTCATACAGCTTCTTAAGATCGGCATTCATCGACAGTGCCTGCTCCAGAGTCATCCCGACCCCAAGCGGAATCATTTTGGCGATTTTATCCACTTCGGCGTACGGCATACTTAGCACCCGGCCGACATCGCGCACCACCGCCCGCGCGGCCATCGTCCCGAATGTGATAATCTGGCAGACATTCTCTTTTTTGTATTTTTTAACCACATATTCAATCACTTTATCCCGTCCCCGATCGGCGAAATCGATATCAATATCCGGCATCGATATCCGGTCCGGGTTCAAAAACCGCTCGAAAAGCAGCGAATATTTGATCGGGTCGATATTGGTGATATTCAGACAGTATGACACCAGCGAACCGGCCGCGGAGCCTCGTCCCGGGCCGACCGGGACATCTATCTCGCGGGCATGATTTATAAAATCCTGAACGATCAGAAAATACCCGGCATATTTCATCTGTTTGATAATCGACAGCTCATAATCAAGCCGCTCGCTGATCTCTTTTGTGATTTTTTCATACCGCTCTTTTAAACCGATTTCGCACAATTGGCGAAGATAATCATCGGCATCTTTATACTTATCCGGAATCGGAAAGTGCGGAAGATACAAATGACCCATCTCCATCTCAAGATTACAGCGCTCGGCAATTCTGACGCTGTTTTCTATCGCCTCGGGGAAATCGGCAAAAAGTTCACTCATCTCTTCGGCCGATTTGAAATATATCTGGTCGGTCGAGTATCGCATCCGGTCCGTGTCGGAGACAAACTTGCCGGTCTGAATACAAAGCAAAGCGTCATGCGCCTCGGCATCTTCCTGTTTCATATAATGGCAGTCATTAGTGGCGACAATCGGAATCCCGGTCTCGCGGTGAATCGTGTATATCATCGGGATTAAAAGCTGCTCTTTTTCGATCCCGTGATTCTGCATCTCAAGGAAAAAATTGCCCTCGCCGAAAATTTCATTCAGCTCGCGGGCCGCCTCGGCGGCGCTTTCCGCATCCCCTTTCAGCAGATACCAGTTGACCTCACCTTTCATACAGGCGGTCAGCGCAATCAGCCCCTCATGATGTTCCCGCAGGAGCGCCTTATCGATCCGCGGCCGATGATAAAAGCCCTCAAGATAACCGGCCGAAGAGAGCTTAATCAGGTTTTTATAACCAATCTGGTTGCGGGCCAGCAAAACCAGATGAAAGCCGCCGTCTGGGAAACGGGTTGATGGCTTTTTATCGAACCGCGATTCGGCCGCGACATAAGCCTCCGTCCCGATAATCGGCTTGATTCCGGCCCGGGTCGCTTTTTTGTAGAACTCGGCCGCCCCGAACATATTGCCATGATCGGTAATCGCCAGCGCCGGCATTTTGAAGGCTTTGGCCTGCTCGATTATCGAATCGAGCTTGCAGGCGCCATCCAGAAGCGAATACTGGCTATGGTTATGCAGATGAACAAAATTTGCAAATTTCATATCTAAAAACTTATTTCTAACCTTTTCATACTATTTACGAAGTAATCTGGAAAGTAATAAAATACAAGATGATTTAAAAGGTGAAAGTGATT
>CAZJLX010000050.1:0-10646 GCA_964546545.1 uncultured Ignavibacteriaceae bacterium
GATAGCCATCAACGGCGACAGCGAGGCGCTCTGGTTTTCGCGGTACCCGATTCCCTTTCTTCAGGGGATTAATGGCAACCGCCTCAATTCGTATGATTACTATTATCATGTCGGAGTCTATTTCTTTCGCAGAGATATTCTCCGGAAATTTGCCGGATGGCGGCGCAGTAAAATTGAAAAAGCGGAATCTTTGGAGCAATTGCGTTTGTTGGAGCATGGCTGCAAAATAAAAATATATAAAACAGGAAGTCGGGTTTTATCGTTGGATGCTCCGGAAGATTTAAAGGCGGCGGGAAAATATTTAAAATATAAATAATTGGGGTTTCAGGTGTCAGAGAAAAAAACCAAATATATTTTTGTAACCGGCGGCGTCGTTTCGGCTCTCGGTAAGGGAATCGCATCAGCTTCGCTGGGGTTGCTTCTTAAAAAACGGGGATTCAATGTTGATATTATCAAATGCGACCCGTACATAAACGTCGATCCCGGAACCATGAATCCCTTCCAGCATGGCGAGGTTTACGTCCTCGACGATGGTTCCGAAACCGACCTTGATCTGGGACATTACGAGCGTTTTCTCGATAAGGGTATGACTAAAGACAACAATGTTACGACCGGGCAGGTCTATTTCAATGTCATTACCCGCGAGCGGCGGGGCGACTATTTGGGGGCGACAGTACAGGTTATTCCTCACATTACCGAAGAAATCAAAGAGTCTATTCGTCGACCGGCCAAAATCAATCCGGAGACAAATATTGTCATCGTTGAGATCGGCGGTACGGTCGGCGATATCGAATCACAGCCCTTTCTGGAGGCGATTCGTCAGATGGCTCTCGAGGCGGAACCGGAGGATTCAATCTTTCTGCATCTGACCCTGGTGCCCTATATCTCCACCGCCGGTGAAATGAAAACCAAGCCGACCCAGCATTCGGTCAGGGCATTGCGTGAAATCGGTATTCAGCCGAAAGTCTTAATCTGCCGTTCCGCCAAAGAATTGGATGATTCCCTCCGGAAAAAAATCGGGCTATTCTGTAATGTGCCGGCCAAACATGTTATCTCGGCGGTTGATGTTGCCTCGATTTATGAGGTCCCGCTGCGGTTTCATCAGGAAGGACTGGACAAAACAGTCTGTGAACATCTTCAGATCGGCAACGGGGAACCGGATATCGAGGATTGGGAGGAGATGGTTGATAAAATCAAACATCCCAAACATAATGTTAAAATTGCGATTTGCGGCAAATATGTCTATTTGAAAGATGCATATAAATCGATAATCGAGTCATTTATACATGCCGGGCAGGAAAATGATGCCCGGGTCGATCTGATCTGGGTTGCTTCCGAGGATATCAAAAAGCAGGGGGCGGAGAAATTCCTTACCGATATCGACGGTCTTCTGATTCCGGGCGGTTTCGGCGAGCGCGGAGTTGAGGGAAAAATCGAATCGATTCATTATGTCCGCACCAATAAAATTCCATTTTTAGGGATCTGTCTCGGCATGCAATGCGCGGTGATCGAGTATGCCCGATATGCCTGCGGTTTGAAAGATGCGCACAGCTATGAGTTTTATGCCGATTTGAAAAATCCGGTTATTCATCTGATGGCCGACCAGGAAAAAGTGACCAATCTGGGCGGAACGATGCGGCTTGGAGCCTATCCCTGCAATCTGGATAAAGATTCCAAATCGTACGAGGCGTACGGCGAGGAGAAAATATCGGAGCGACACCGTCACCGGTATGAATTCAATAATGACTATCGCGAGCTGTTTGAGGGATCCGAATTTAAACTGGTCGGGCTTTCCCCCGATGGACGTTTGGTGGAAATAATCGAGGTAAAAGATCACCCCTGGTTTGTCGGCGTGCAGTTTCATCCGGAGTTGAAATCCCGGCCGACCCGGGCGCATCCGCTCTTTCGTGAATTTATCGCCGCCGCTGTGCGGCATAATTTGAAACGCAAAAGCGCACCCGAACCCGAAAACGACAACCACACCCGGAAACAAAACGTGGGGTGAACGGCCATGGACAGAACCGGCGGATATATCGATTTCGAATTCGTGGCGGAATTCTATGATTTTGTCGTACCGTATCAAAACCGCCCCGATATACAGTTTTTTGTCGATGCCGCGGTTGAATCAAAAGGCCCGGTTCTGGAAATTGGCTGCGGGACCGGCCGGGTGCTGATTCCAATTGCACGTAAAGGTATCGAAATAACCGGACTGGATTTATCACCCAACATGCTGAAGATTTGCCGCAAAAATCTCGCCTTGGAACCGAAGGAGGTGCAATCACGGGTAAATCTTGTCGAAGCGGATATGTGCCGCTTTAATCTGCCTCAAAAATTCGCCCTGGTGACAACTCCTTTCCGCCCGTTTCAACATCTGCTAACCGTCAAGGATCAAATATCTTGCCTGGAATGCATTCATAAACATCTGGCCGATAAGGGCCGGATGATTCTCGATATTTTTAATCCTTCGCTGGACTTTTTGACCGCCGATAATCTCGGCGAGGAAATGGGCGAGGATCCGGAGTCCGTCCTGCCGGACGGCAGGAAAGTTATAAGAAAATATGGAATGGTCAATCGTGATTATTTCAATCAGATCAATTATGTTGAGATAATTTATTATATCGAACATCTTGATCATCGCAAAGAACGACTGGTGCATGCTTTTCCGATGAGGTATTTATTTCGCTATGAGGCGGAGCATCTCCTGAAACGCTGCGGTTTTAATCTTCTTGAAGTTTATGCCGATTTCGACCGTAAACCTTATGGTTCGAAATACCCGGGCGATTTGATTATGATTGCCGAAAAAGCCTGATTCGATCGATTTCCCGGCCGAAATATATCGAATTTCATCTTCAAACGGCCTGATCATCCCTGTTTTGCCGTTTTTTCGTCCCGATTGTTAAATTTTAAATAAATCCAGATAATTTTAATCCCGTATTGGAACTTTGGCTGATTGTCGTTTGTTTAATCAATCATGGAGCAAAACAGTCCAATATGTAGAAAGTAAAGTGAAAGCGATAAAATCTGACAACCTGGTATTTTAAGGAGAATCACTATGACAAAGTTAAAAGGAAATTGGTTTTTGTCGATTGCGGCAATTCTGGCACTTTTCGCCTTTATTATGCCGCTTAAGGCTGATGCCTGCGGAGCCCAGGGCAGTGGCGTTAAATTGGGTTCGACAGACGCCAGTTGTGCCGCCAAAGGCTCTTATTCCAAAGCCGAAGACTCTGATAAAATGGAAAAAGCCTCAAAGATGGAAAAAGCTGAAAACAATGCGCAATTAGCCTCATTTACTGTCAAAGGTATGACCTGCGGCGGTTGTGAAAATCAGGTCAAAACTGCCCTGACCAATCAAAAAGGGGTTATGGAAGTGGTCAAGGTCAGTTGTCAATCGAATGAAGCGATCGTAAAATACGATCCCTCGATGGTAGAGGCGGCAACCATCGCCTCAACCATTAAAGATGTTGGATACGAAACCGAAATTATACCGGCCGTTGCTACCGAAGCAGTTGAATCGGTTAAAGATACAAAAATAAAGGATCTATAGTCTCTCCTCCACTTTGAAGTGACTTTGTTGCACTTCATTTGTTACAGACAAAAAGGCGGGATATTTTAACCCGCCTTTTTGTTATGATGGGTCTATCCAGTCTACTAATAATTCTCTTATTCTCGAACCAATTAGAATCTGAACGGTATAAAACTCTTGACAAAGCGGACTTTTTACGTATGTTTTAAGTTAAAGTCACTAATTTAAATGCTTTAGGAGGATCTCTTAAGTGAAGAAGCTAACTGTGATGTTGATCGTAGCTCTGTTTGCGATGGCAGTCGTAGCCATGCCGGCCTTCGCCGGGCCCGGCTGCTCCAAAACCTGTGCCAAAACCTGTGGTGTCAGCGCCAAAATGTGTGCCACCGATAAAACCGACGACAAGGCCAAAATTGGCTCGGCCGAAAAATGCGTCGATGCCGTTCTGGCCGTCGATGGCATGACCTGCCCCGGCTGTGAGGGCAAAGTTACCAAAGCTTTGGAATCGGTCGACGGTGTTATTCGGGTGCTTTCCGTGGATCACCAATCAGGCAAGGCTTTTGTCTGTTTTGATCCGGCCAAAACCGAAGCGGCCAAATTGGCCGAAATTATCAAAAAAGAAGTCGGCTATAAGGCCAAAGAAGTGGCTATGACCGATGATGATAAAACTTTCGTGCAGAAAAAATGTACCGAATTCTGCAAAACCAAAGAAGATAAAGATTCCAAAAAATAGACTCGGAATTTTAAAAAACCTTAAAGGCGGGAATTTTCCCGCCTTTTTTTTGTTTAATTAATTGTTAATATTGCATATAGATAAGGCCGTTAATATAATAAGATATGCGAAAACTGATCTTAGTCATACTTATGCTCGCGCTGAGTCTCTCCGCTCAGGCCGCCAAATACGCCGGCGATTCATTCTCGCTCGGTGTCGGCGCCCGTCTTCTGGCGATGGGCGGGGCGGCGGTCGCCGGTCCGTTCGACGCCACCGCCGGATACTGGAACCCGGCCGGTATGAATTACCTCTCCGGGCGACATATCGGGGCTATGCATGCTGAAACCTTCGGCTCGCTTCTAAATCATGACTTTATCGGTTATGTCGGAAATCGAAAAGATACCGCCTCATTTTTTAAGAGTTACGGTTTTTATATTTATTATCTGGGCGGCGGAGGGGTCAAGATTACCGAGTATGATCCTCAGATTCAGCGGCCCTATGTCGTTCGCGAGGAATCTCACGGCGATTTTCTGTTCAGTGGCTCATTATCGGGTAAGATCTTTGACCGGATTGATATCGGCCTGACCGGTAAAATTATCTATCGCGATCTGACCACTTTTTCCGGATACGGATTCAGCGCCGATATCGGCGCCCTGTACCAGCCTTATGATTTTGCCCGGATCGGTTTGACCGTGACCGATATTTTCTCCGGATATATTCACTATTCCAATGGAACCAGTGAGTCGATAATTCCGACGGTCAAACCGGGACTGCTTTTGATCCGTAATTACCGCGAATTCACCGGACAATTTGCCGTTTCGGGTGACATTAAATTCGAGGGTATCAGAGAGGCGGCTCAGTACTGGCTCGGTGAGTTATCGCTCGACACTCATTTCGGACTTGAAGTCGGCTACCGGGAGATGGCGTTCGGTCGACTCGGTTTTGATATCGGCGATTTCACCGCCGGGGTCGGGTTTGAGATCAAAAGGATTAAGATAGATATCGCCTACCTGTATAACAGCTACCTCGACGAAACAATCCGTCTTTCCGGCGAATACAGTTTTTAATCACAGCCATAATTATCAGAGATTCATTTCAATCGCATATGAGGTTTAAGGTATGTGTAGACATCCGTCTTTATAAACGAGACAAGCTGAAGCTTGAACTATGAACTGTGGTAATGGTCGACGGATGCATTAAATACTTATGGAATGTCAGTCGTTGAAGAGGTCGTCGAATTTTTTCTTTTTACTGTCTTTGGCTTCGATCGGATTCTTTTTTTGCTGATGCGAGTGAAAGGCCTGACGCATCTGGAAATAATCGCAAAAATTAGATTTTTCTTTCAGAGGAATCGGCGCCTCGATTGTTTCGCGGCACTGCCAGCGCGAGGAGGGATCAAAATGGCGACAGCCGCGACAGCAGCGCAGATCGGCCTGGCAGTGTGGACAGGAGTCGGCCCGCATCACTTTATCCTCGATTCCGGTGGCACGAGCGCAGTTCCAGCAAATCAGATCGGGCATAATATACTCCCCAGTTTATCACTTTACGGTTCCGGCGATAATATATGGAGAAGCCTGAAATTACACAAATATTTATAATATATTATTGAACGGAGAAATTTTTGCCGCTCTGATTTTCTTCAAGAGAGCTGATATATAAGATTAATGTAAGGACTTGATAGAAATTTTGACGGGAGACAGGTTTGCTGATAAGCTGTGTCAATGACGGCAGATTAAATATCTCGGAGATCAGATCGGATTGCAAACAGATTTCCAGCATTTTTTTAACCATGCTTTTAATTGTCTCATCATACTCCGTTTCGGCTCGACGACGATTTAATCTTTGTCGTGCATATTTATTGCTGTGCCGGTTGTCACGAATCAGTTCGGTCAAACTTCGTTTTATCAGCATTAACCGCCGGCTGATTGGATTGTTCAGTTTGAAGCGGCTGCCAAAAATAGGAATGTCCAGCGTTCGCGAGTCGATTGTCCGCATAAATTCAATGAAGAAGTCATAGCCGATATAAGGCAGCGGAATATTTTGAATCTGGAATTTAAGCAGGCTGGTACCGCAGAATGGAGAAATGGTCCATTGGAAAATACGGTGACGGTTTTCCCCGCCGTTGACGAATTTGTTTGAATCCTCGAAATAGAGGTGTCGTGTCCGGTCAACCAGGTTCGATTCCGGAAAGCGTTCAATTTCGTCAATAGTGAATTGTTCAAAAAGCTGATAATCAAGATTAAGAATAGTGCAGGTTTCTATCGCGCCGAAATATTTTGAAAAAGCATTATTTAAAATCATGTCCGGTAGATTATCATATCCCGATTTTGGTTTGTACGGATGCCGGACCATGCCTCCGCCCAGACCCATAAAATGGGCATAACCGTTTTTTAATTTCTTTTCCCGCTCCAGATCATCATAAAAACAGGCGACCGAAACGTAGCCGCTGACCATACAGTCGGTCAGATAGGTGATATCCCTTATTATGTCGAAGTTGTCCATCGGATGTCGCGCGCTGAACAGCTTTAACTGTTTCCCGAATCGGGAAGCGACCTGTCGGGCAATATCGGATTCATCACCCGTAACCAGATTATCATGACAGATAATCATATCGGCTCCCAGACGACACATACCGGCCAAGATGACTCGGGTATCGAATCCGCCGCTTAAATCGACGACTGGCCGCAGGTTGAAATTATCCAGACTACTGAGTCGTCTGTCCAAAGTGTCGAGAAAGAGATCGCTGTATTCATCGACAGCTCGACGAAACGATAGACCGTTTTTTCCATATTCAAAACTGAGTGGGATGATATTTTCTATCTCAAAATTTAATTTATCTTCCGCCCGGCTCAGCGTGATTAAGGTCGCCGGGTCGAGGCGATGGATATTGGCAAAGAGGGTTCTATCGTTAAGCGGGTAACCCAGGGTCAGGAATTGTGCGATCGATTTTTTGTCGAACAGAATTGATGGTACAAAATTCAGAATAAATTTCATCTCACGCGACAGGGCGAATCGATTATTTTGATATGAATAGAAGGTCGGCAGACGGCCGAACCGATCATTAAAGATTATCAGACGATTTTCTTTTTTCAGATATATGACGATTAAGTACTCACCGTCGGAATTATCGATAAATGAAGTCAATTTATCTTTTGAATCCTGATTATTTTGAAAGGCTTCGGCAATATTTTCCAATGAAAGCAGAACATCTGATTTTTCATGGCTATAAATTATCCCCTCGATTAGGATCAGATATTCGGGAGAATCATATTTATGAATCGGATAAGCCGGATAATGACTGCCAACAATTTTAACATTTTTATCCGAGAGGTATTTTGTCATTTGATAATCGGATCGATAAATCAGATCGGAAGTATATTTTTCCGTAACTGTTTTCGGGATATTTTCAATATCTGTCAGTATATTTAATCCGGGCATTTTTCAGTATAATCCGATCATTATATTAATTTTACCGTTTCTCACAGGCAAAATCCAATGAATAGATTAATATCAATTATAAAAAAGCACAAACGAATTTATAGACAAAAACGGAGGAAGCCCACTTTCCCCTCGTAAGTGGGCTTCCTGCCTCGAGAAAAAGAAGATGGCGACAGAAAACTGATAATTTTTTTAAGCTGCTATTTGGCAGATTATTCTTTGCTGTCCTCGCTAATTTATAGCAAGCAGAATGCCCGGCTCTTCTTATTCAATTCTGCGCTTATGGTAACAACTTGAAATTCATAAACTTACAGCAATTAATAAATATATAATAAGATTTTAACATGAATTTGATTCGTATAAAAATACGAACCAGAAGTTTATCATTGATGTAACAGATTAATATTCAACAGCTTGAGGAATGGAAGCAGCTGTCTGTATTCGTTGATGATTACGAAAATTGGATAATTGTCCAAAAACAAACATTATGCCAATATGACATGAATATTAAAAATAATTCAAATATATTTGGAGTCGAGTCGTTATGACATACAATAATGCCATAATGGCATATTTAAAAGCCACGATATTTTTTACAAAATACTAAGTCCTTACAAATCAACATCTTATTTTTTTGGCATGTCGTTTGATATAATTATATATTAGTTATAAAAATATATTTGGAGAAAAGAAATGAATCTGAATAAATTTACACAAAAATCGATTGAGGCGATTGAACAAGCCCGGCAAACGGCTCAGGCCGGCTCGCATCCGCAAATAGAACCGCTTCATCTGTTGGACGCTCTTGTACAGCAAAAAGATGGTCTGGTATTTCGGATTATCAAAAAGATCGGTTCCGAGTCGGATCAGATTCTCGAAAAGATTAAAAATTCGTTGGGCCAATTGCCGCATCAGAGTGGCGGCCAATTATCTATCTCCCCCGAGTTATCGTCGATTCTGGAAAAAGCGGAATCCGAAGCGTCACAGATGAAGGACGAATATATTTCAGTTGAGCATATCCTTTTGGCACTTCTGACTGTCAAGAATCAAGCCCGGCAGATATTAAATGAATTCGGTGTTGATCGAGATAATGTCTTAAAGGCCTTGACCGATATTCGCGGCCGAGTCCGGGTAACCGATGAGAATCCGGAATCGAAATATCAGGTGCTCGAAAGATACTCGCGTAATCTGACCGCCCAGGCGAAAGCGGGGAAACTTGATCCGGTCATCGGTCGGGAGGATGAAATTCGCCGGGTGATAAAAATATTATCCCGCCGAACAAAAAATAATCCGGTCTTAATCGGCGAACCGGGTGTCGGTAAGACCGCCATTGTCGAAGGTCTGGCCCAAAAAATCGCTGATAATGAAGTTCCCGAAACGTTGAAGAATCGAACTATTGTCGAGCTTGATCTCGGTTCGCTGATTGCCGGCTCAAAATTTCGCGGAGAATTCGAAGAACGATTAAAGGCAATTATCAAGGAAGTATCCGCTTCGGACGGTTCGATTATCATGTTTATCGATGAATTGCACACCATTGTCGGGGCAGGTGCGGTCAGCGGCGAGATGGATGCTTCGAATATGCTCAAACCGGCGTTGGCTCGCGGCGAGTTACGCTGTATCGGGGCGACAACGCTTGATGAATATCGCAAGCATATCGAAAAGGATGCCGCACTGGAACGTCGTTTTGCATCGGTTCTGGTCAAACCGCCGACGGTCGAGGAGACGGTCTCGATTCTTCGCGGTCTGCGGGAAAGATATGAACTGCATCACGGAATAAAAATCAGGGATGATGCCTTGGTGGCGGCGGCGAAGCTGTCCGACCGGTTTATAGCCGATCGGTTTTTGCCGGATAAGGCGATTGATTTGATGGATGAGGCGGCGGCCGAACTGCGGATCGCAATCGATTCGATGCCGGATGAACTCGATTCGGTTGAAAAACAGATACGTCGACTGGAAATCGAAAAAGAGGGAATAAAGCGGGAGCCGGATTCCAATGAGAGAATCAAGCCGATCGAGGAAGAATTAAAAGATGCTTATGCCATTCGCGATGATCTGAAAACTCAATGGCAAAAAGAGAAAAAAGCGGTTGAGGCGATCCGTGCGGTTAAAGAAGAGATCGAAAAGCTGAAACTCGACTCATCACGCGCCGAAAGAGAGGCCGACTTCGAAAAGGCGGCCAGGATTAAATATGGAGATCTGGCCGAGGCGGAAAAAAAGCTTCAATTTCTAACACAGTCGTTGATATCCATTCAGTCAACGCGGAAGCTTTTAAAGGAAGAGGTCGACGCCGAGGATGTCGCCAGGATTGTCTCCAAATGGACCGGTATTCCGGTTGCTCGTCTGACCGAAACGGAACGGGAAAAGCTTTTGCATCTCGAGGACAAACTTCATAAGCGGCTGATCGGGCAGGATGAAGCGGTTGTGGCAATCGCCGATGTTGTCCGCCAGTCGCGGGCCGGTCTTTCCGATCCGAATCGACCGCTTGGATCATTTATTTTTCTTGGTCCGACCGGGGTTGGTAAAACTGAGCTGGCGCGGGCGCTGGCCGAATTTCTGTACGGAACTGAAGAGGCTTTGATCCGTATTGATATGTCCGAGTATATGGAAAAATTCTCGGTGTCGCGTCTGATCGGGGCGCCACCGGGGTATGTCGGTTACGAAGAGGGTGGGCAGTTGACCGAGGCGGTGCGGCGGCGACCGTACGCCGTCATACTTTTAGATGAAATCGAAAAGGCGCACCCGGAAGTATTCAACATACTATTGCAGGTTCTCGATGACGGTCGCCTGACCGATAATCAGGGGCGGCTGGTTAGTTTTAAAAACTGCATTCTGATAATGACCTCGAATCTGGGCGCCGAATATATCCAGACCGAATCGGCGAAAATAAATGAAGCTAATCGGGAAAATGTTTATTCGCAAATAAGAGAACATGTTCTTGATATTCTCAGGCATAATCTGCGGCCGGAATTTCTGAAT
>CAZJLX010000051.1:0-10587 GCA_964546545.1 uncultured Ignavibacteriaceae bacterium
TTTATAATCAAACTTGCGCTTGAGTATACGACTCGTAAGAAGTTGATTGAAAAAGGCTTGGTCGGTGAAGATATCAAATATCTTTTTAACAGTAATGGCCGCGACCGTTATCTTCCCTCATCCTTAAAATGGGGTTTGGTGCTTTTATTTGTCGGTGCGGTGACGATTTTCCTAAAACTTCTTCCGGGTTATATCGAAGGTGAAGTAATTTTCGGAGCGATGTTAATCGCTGCGGGCGCCGGCTTGCTGGTTTATTATTTTCTGGCTGCGGCTAAAGCGAAATCGATTGAACAGGAACCTATCCAATAACCGATTGTTTTTTCGTTCCCAGAACCCCCGGGATAGTTGGGCCTCGGGGGTTGTTTTTTTTATTGTTTCAAATATCTTTACACTCTTTATTGCACTATCTGACACTATCTTACCAAAAGTCAATTTTTTCTGAAAATATTTTTTTAAAATAAAAGGGTAAAAAATATATTGAAGAATGCTTGACTACCTATAAATTGTAAATTATTTTTAATTCCCTATAAGCCGGATATTCCTTTGAATAGGAAAATATGATATTACGATTGACCGGTTTTTTTGTTAATAATGGCCGCAAACGTTTCGACCTGTAAACCGTCTGTTAAAAAAAGGAGAAGCTATGATACAGGTTTTATTCGTCCGGAAAGTAATGACAGGGCCGGCGGTCCTGTTTTTTCTGATTTTTGCCTTATTGACAGTTGTTTCAGTGTCGGCGCAGGACAGTTATGAGGATTTTGTAAAACAGGATACGCAATCCTACGAAGATTTCGAGCGGCAGGAAAAGGAAGCCTTTGAGAAGTACAAAGAAGAAGTGATGAAAAAATGGAACGAATTTAATAATTCGACCAAAAGAGACTGGTACGAGTATAGTGAAGATTTAAACGCGATGAGCAAAGTTGATTTTAAAGATGGCGAAGTGACGATTGAGACGGTTGTTCCCAAAGAGAGCCAGGATGTCGAGGCGGCCGCCCGAGAGAATATCCGCAGGCAAATTAGGGGTCTGTTTGAGACCGATTCGACCACCCATGAAAAAATTCTGGAAAATCAGGTTATTCTCGATTCGGGCGAGAAAGTGACCGGCCAGAATGCGGATAAATTTATACGGGATAAAGTATTGCCCCAGGTGAAGGTAAACGGTACCCAGACCACCTTTAAATCAAAGGATGGTGTCGAGCGGGTCAAGGTTAAGGTCAGCTTCAAGCTGATTCCGGATCATCTGAAAGTCCGGGCCGAAAAATACCTGGATCTGGTAAAAGAGTACAGCCATCAGTACAATTTGGAGGCCTCATTGGTCCTGGCTGTCATTCAAACCGAATCATATTTTAATCCTCGAGCCAAATCAGGGGCGCCGGCTTATGGTCTGATGCAACTGGTTCCCAAATCGGGCGGCCGTGATGCCTATCGTTATGTATTTAAAGAGGATAAAATTGTCAAACCGAATTATCTGTATATCCCGAAAAATAATATTCTTCTGGGTTGTGCCTACTTAGCTAAAATGCGTGATAATGAATTCAAACGAGTCAGTGACGAGGACAGTAAGCGATTCTGTATGGTGGCATCTTATAACACCGGCCCGGGAAATCTCAGCAAGGCGATTACCGGCAACAGTAAATTGACAAAGGCGATTGATAAAATAAACAAGATGAGCTCGGAAGAACTCTACGCACGATTGATACGAAAACTGCCGTATGAAGAGACGCGGGATTATCTTCAGAAGGTAGAGTCGCGCCGGGAAAAATATATTTCATGGCAGTAACAGGACAGTTTTTAATTAATGAAGATTTTTATTGCAGATGTCGTTAAATGAACTTAATTGTGAGTTGGCTGTGCATGTATAAAAAGAATATTGAATAATTCTAACTTGAGTGAATATGGAAAATTGACTATTATATGTTAGGCAGATGTGAAAGGAGGAGAGATCGAAGTCAAACCGATAAAGGTGATAAGTAAAACAACAATTAATCTATCAGGAGGAATTATAATGAAACTCTTCAGGATCGTAATTATGCTAGGTCTGGTGGCCATGTTTTTGGCCGGCTGTGGCGGCGGACCGCCGAAAGAGGTTATCAACAAACCGGATTCCTGCATCCCGGACTGGTATATGAGACCCCCGACCGATCCCAATTATTTATATTCCGCCTCATCGGGCGATTCACGGGACATGCAACTTGCCATTGACAAAGCTACCGCAGATACCAGACAAAAAATCGCGGAGCAGTTGGATGTTACCGTTAAGGGATTGACCAAGAAATTTATTGAAGAAGCCGGAGAGGGCGAACAAACTGAAATTATCGGTATGTTCACTCGAGTGACCAAACAGGTGGTTAATACACGACTGCAGGGTTCCCGAGTCGCCAAACAGGAGATTTGCCCGCAGGGTTCCATGTACAAGGCTTTTGTTTTGATGGAACTGCCGGTCGGTGAAGCCGCAGCAGGATTACTTAAGGGAATTAACAATGACCACAAGCTTTACGATCGTTTTCGTGCTTCGCAAGCCTATAAAGAGCTTGATGAGGAAGTGAAAAAGTTCGATGAAGAGAGTGGCGGCGGTTTTTAATTATAATTTATCGTAAAATTTATATTTTGATTATGGTTTTGACCGCGCTTTCAGGCTGCGGCAGGCCGGATATCAAACATGAGCATGCGAACCAGGTCGAATATCCGGCCTGGTTCTATAATCCTCCTCAAATTTCGGGCCAGCAGTTTGCGGTTGGTTTTTGTCAGCCATGTATGAATATCGATTCTTCGATCGAACTCGCGCGCCTGGACGCTATCTGGCAAATACTTGGAATGGAGGAGGTCAGGATAAATATGAAATCAGGCGTAACCGGACTCGATACGACCTATATGCATCTTGGTTATAATGTCGGTCTTGAAGTCGACAGTTCCCGATTCAAAAATATATCCGAAAATTTCCGAGTTTTTGAAAAATTTTATGCCAATCAGGCTTTGGTCGTTTTGGTTGGGCCAAAAGGCAATTCAGACTATTCCGGCAAAATATCTGATTCTGATTGGGGGGAATGGTGGCGAGAGATTCCGCATGACAACACTTACTTTTATTCGGTCGGAGCGGCGCCGGAGTATTATTATGAGACATCGAGCTGGCAGCGGGCCATGGGAAATGCCTTGCTAAAATTGGTCGAGCAGTTATCGCTTGATATCAATGCATATAAAAAATATGACGGACGGACCGTTCGTAAAACGTATGTTGAAGAAAACGATGTCGTTTTGTCCAACTGGGAGATAATCGCCCGGCATTATTCGTCATCTAATCGAACCTATCATGTGCTGATTCGGATGTCAAAAAACGGTGGCTGACTGTTTTTATTGTTACAAATTCGAATAAATACCCATATTATTTTTTGTATAGTGTGTTATAATGTCATATATGAAACAGGATACCGGAATAGAAAAGGCCTGCCTTGTCGGGCTGGCACATAAATCGACATACCGTGGAATGGTTGAATCTTCGGTAGATGAACTGGCGGAGTTGACCAGATCGGCCGGGGGAACTGTCACCGATAAAATTATTCAGGTACGTTCACCCGATCCGAAGTATTATATCGGCCGTGGCATGGTACAAAAAATCAAGGATCTAATCTCCACTAACGGTACCAACCTGGTAATATTCGATGATCCATTATCTCCAGCGCAGCAAAGAAATCTCGAGACAGAATTTGATATTAAAGTCATTGACAGATCGATGCTGATTCTTGATATCTTTGCCCTTCATGCTCGATCAGCGGCGGCGAAAATGCAGGTCGAACTGGCCCAATTGGAGTATATGCTTCCCCGCCTGAGCGGAGCCTGGTCGCATTTCAGTCGACAGTACGGCGGGATCGGAACCAAAGGCCCGGGTGAAACACAGCTTGAGATAGATCGCCGACAGGTTCGCACCAAGATTTCCCGTCTTAAAAAGGAGCTAAAACGTCTGGGAACACAGCGTGAAACACAGCGCAAGAGCCGCAGCCAGATGTTTAAAGTCTCTTTGATCGGATATACCAATGCCGGCAAATCCACTCTTTTTAACCGACTGACCAAGGCCCAGGTAAGTACCGCCAACGCCCTGTTCACGACGCTCGATTCAACTACCAGAGTTATGTCGTCCGGTCATCCGCAGAAGATACTTTTTACCGATACGGTTGGCTTTATCAGCAAACTGCCTCACCAACTGGTTGAATCATTCAAATCGACCCTTGAGGAAGTCGCATTGGCCGATTTGCTTTTACATCTGGTCGATTATTCCGATCCGACATACAGTGACAAAATATCGGAAACCAGAAAGGTTTTGGCTGAGATTAAGGCCGACAACATTGATAATCTAATGATATACAACAAGATAGACAAAATCAAAGATTTCTCCGGTCTAATCGGTAAAAATGGCGATAAATTTTTGGTTTCGGCGTTAAGTGGTGAGGGGGTTGATGATATAAAAGCCGAATTATCCGGCAGAGTGGCACTCTTTTTCGGAAAAGTTGATTAAGTATTCGTTCTATTTGCCGATTTTTCTAATATAAAGAGGGTTAAAATGAGCAAAAAAATACTAATTGTCGATGACAATCCCAATATGTCCAGTTTACTCGTGGAGATGCTGGAGGTCCTTCAATATAATGCTCTTCGAGCGACCGATGGCCATGATGCCCTGCACATTCTGGAAGAGGGTAATATCTCGATGGTTATTACCGATATGCGAATGCCAAAAATGTCCGGGCTGGAACTTTTGAAAGCGATTAAAGTGAAAAAGCCCAAACTTCCGGTAGTAATTATTTCCGGTTATTCGGTCGATGATCAGGATTCCGATCTGGTCAAATCCAAGGCGGATGGATTTTTAAATAAACCCTTTATGATGGCCGACATAGAAAAGCTTTTGGGCAAACTGTTATAGTTCTGAAAAGTTTTTTTGATTTTCAATCCACAAATACATTCATATTTTTCAATTCTTGCCTTATATAGATTTCAGGCTTAAATTAATATCATGGAAAATGAAAATCCGGAACCGGTTGAACCGGACATCGATGGGACTCTTGATTTACATACTTTCAGACCGACTGATGTTAAAGAGGTAATTCAGGAATATATAAACGCCTGTCTGCAGAAAAGAATTTATCATCTCAGAATTATTCATGGCAAGGGCAAAGGTGTTTTGCGGGAAATTGTCCGATCCGGACTAAAAAAACATCCCTCGGTAGTTTCTTTTCGTCATGAATCGGGCAGCGGCGGCTCATGGGGCGCCACGGTCGTTGATTTGAAATCGGCGGATAAATAGCGATTTATCGGAATATCGACATCGTTTACTATCCTGCGTGAGATTGGCTGGTCTTCTTGATATTTATTTAATTATTATATATCTTATCTTTACCCCCGGGATAGATATGGGTATCCGCTTCGGGGCCTATTGACCGGTTTTAAGGATTATGAAGTACAATAAAACCAAATTACAGGCCGAGGCCGAAGAGTTGATCACTTTAGCCCGATCGTCAAAGAACCTTGAGGTTGTAAGAGATCGGCTTTATCATCGCGTAACACGTTATCAATTCGACTATTTCAGTCCCGAGCAGGAATTAGCTACCAATATTGTCAGGGTACGGGATTGCACCCGTGCGATGCGCTCGATTTTAAAACCACAATCCGATAAACTGGCCGCATTTAGTGTTACTCAGGCGTTGTTTGATATTGCGCATGAAAAGGAGCGTCCTGATCTGGAGCCCGGATTTTACGCCGAATTAATTCATATAATTTTGGGTATGCAGGGTCGTGGGCCGGGTCTGGCTCCGGCCGATGATGTTCGCCCGACATCGATGAGTGGGCGGCGCGCCGCGATAGTCAGGTCCCGGCAGCTGGAAAAAATCTGGTCGCGGGTTGAGGAATATATGTCGCGCTATGAGTATGGTCTGCAGGATAATGCCGTAAACCGCCGGCTTAAAAGAAAGCAGAAAATCAAAACGATTTTGAAAGCTTCGGAAAATGAATGGAACGACTGGCGCTGGCAGGTAAAAAAAGTCGTAAAGGATATCTCCCTGCTTGAAAAGCTGGTTCCCATGTCTGATATCGAGAGAGAAAACATACATTCGGCCTTGCGGGCCGGTCTGCCATTCGGAGCGACCCCGTATTACCTGCATCTTATGGATGACAATACGAGAGGCGGCGACAGGGTAATTCGCGCGCAGGTTTTTCCACCGGCGGACTATATTAAAGTGATGGCGGCCTATATGGGTCGGCGCGAGTTTTCATTTGATTTTATGCTCGAACAGGATACCTCACCGATTGATCTGGTAACCAGGCGTTATCCGGCGATAGCAATTCTGAAACCTTATAATACATGTCCGCAGATTTGTGTTTATTGTCAGCGCAATTGGGAGATTGAATCGGTGATGGCACCCGACGCACTTGCGCCGTCTGAAAAGATCGATCGTGCTCTGGAATGGATTGCCGATCATCCGTCGATTCACGAACTGCTAATTACCGGCGGCGAACCACTGATTCTGAATGATCGTACGATAAGCAAACTGCTGAACAAAGTCTCGAAATTGGAGGCGATTGAACATATCCGTGTTGGCTCCAGAACCTTGGTAACAATCCCAATGCGGATAACCGATGAATTGGTGAATATTTTAAAGAAACAAATTATTCCCGGACGCCGCTCGGTTTCACTGGTGACCCATATTGAACATCCGTACGAAATAACACCGGAAGTCGCCCAAGCGGTACAAAAATTACGATCAGCCGGGATTCCGGTTTTTAATCAACAGGTGTACACTTTTTATACTTCGCGGCGATTTGAAACCGCCCTGTTGCGTCATATTCTGCGCCGGATCGGGGTCGAGTCTTATTATACTTTTAACACTAAAGGCAAAAGCGAGACAAGAGATTATATTGTCCCGATCGCAAGATTACTGCAGGAAATCAACGAAGAGGCGCGACTTCTGCCCGGTCTGACCCGTACCGATGAAGCGGTTTACAATGTACCCGGTCTCGGCAAGAATTATCTTCGTGCCCGGCATCATCGCGATCTGGTTTCGATTTTGCCCAACGGTTCGCGCGTTTATGAGTTTCATCCCTGGGATCGTAATTTTTTCGAGCGACGAAATTATGTCGGTACCGATGTCCCGATCTTGTCGTATCTGGAAAGATTAAAGAGTATCGGTGAAAATATAAAAGAATACGAGACAATCTGGTATTATTATTAAAGTATTTTATGGCAGTAAGAGAGATAGTACAACTGGGCGACCAGCTTCTCTGGAATAAATCGGAGACAGTGACTGGCGATTTATTTACAGAGCTGGAATCACTTATAACCGATATGTCTGATACGCTGGTCGATTTCAAAAGGAAAAGAGGTTTTGGCAGGGCTATCGCGGCACCGCAGATAGGTGTGCTAAAAAAGGTAATCTATATTCAAATGCCAGACCGGAAATTAAACGGCGCGATGATTAATCCGGAAATTATAGAAAAAGGAGACAATACTATAGAGCTCTGGGATAACTGTCTCAGCTTTCCCGATCTGGTGGTAAAAGTCAGGAGATTTGAAAAAATAAAAGTGCAATATAAAGACGTCTCTGGCAGAGAGCAAATATTGGAGGCTTCGGGAGAATTATCCGAGCTATTGCAGCATGAGATTGATCATCTCGACGGGATTCTTGCGGTCGACCGGACAGATTCATCTAAGGATTTTATGACATTGTTGCATTGGAATAGATTTGAAAAAAGGGTAAGTAATAAAACTTTAGTTTAGTATAAAAAAAAACGAGGGTAACCCCCACCCTTCGTGAAGCCGGACCAAGGATGAAAGAGCAGAGGTTACACCATCGACGCCCTTGCCAATACCTAAGACATTTCCCCCGAACCCTTAAGTATTGCTAATCATTCACATATATTTAGACAAAGTTACTCCATGTTTTGTTCCCATCAGGGGTAAAAAATAGTGATGTTGTCACTTTTTTCCAATTTACCATTACATCGGTTATCAACCAATAAATCAATGACTTACAAATATAAAACAGATTTATATCAATTATTTTATCTCTGTTGGCTACCCAAGAGCCGACTTTTTCGTATATTCAGGCGAATAAAAAAAGGAGACAAGAGGATGAGCCGCGACTATAAGGATTGCTTTGTAAATATTAATCAGACCAAATCATTCAGGCCGGTCGAGGGGGTTGAAATTTCGATCATATCCGGAATTAACGATGAAAAAATAATGATGACCGAAGCGGTTATACAGCCGGGTTGTGCGGTACCGGAACATAAACATCCGCAGGAACAGATCGGCAAAGTTATCAGCGGGCGGGCGCGGGTGACAATCGCCGACGAAGAAAAAATAGTCGACCCGGGTGATTTTTGTATTTTTCCGCCGGATACGCCTCACAGCGCCGAGGCGGTCGGTAAGGAACCGTTTGTTATGCTTGATGTTTTCTATCCGGTTCGTGAGGATTTTATCGCGGCGGTCGAGTTATAACAAAGGTTATTTGAAAAAATAAAATGAATAAAAACGTCCAAAAGATTTACAGCCGGATTCCATCGCGTTATGAATTAATTAATCATATCCTGACGCTTGGTCTGGATATTCTATCCAGAAAACGGACTGCAAAGCTGGCCGCCTCCGGAGGCGGCGATCACTGGCTCGATGTGTGCAGCGGAACCGGCGAGACGATTCATTATCTGGCCGAATATGCCAATAATGGAACAGGCCTGTTTACCGCCGATTTTTCTCTGCCGATGACCCTGATTGCGGCCGGCAAAAAATCAAAGAAAAAGATAAATTATTCGATTGCCGATGCGGCCAACCTTCCCTTTACCGACAGCAGTTTTGATCTGATTACGATTTCGTTTGCGACGCGCAATCTTAATTCTTCGCGCGATATACTTATAAAACATCTACGCGAATTTAACCGGGTTTTGAAACCGGGCGGACGGTTTGTCAATCTGGAGACAAGTCAGCCCCGATTTGGCCTGATAAAATCATTGATGCACTTCTATATCAAACTAACGGTGAAACCGATCGGGAGTGCTCTCTCCGGTTCGGCATCGGCCTATTCTTATCTGGCCAGTACTATACCTCGATTTTATCAGCCGGAGGATTTCGTCGAAATTTTAAAGGAAGCCGGTTTTTCGGAAGTCAGTTTCAAACGGATGTATCTTGGTATCAGCGCGGTGCATCTGGCAATCAAATAGGCTGATAAAAATTCCTTGTCTATACACTAATAAACAGGTCATATTTCAAATATGGATAAGATTACTCATCTGGCCCGATGTTATCTCTGTTCCGGGATGAAACAGGAGGAACTCGAATCGATCGCCGAAATAGCTCAGGGTCGCAAATATCAAAAGGATGAGATGCTCTTTTTTGAGGGTGATCCGGCGACCGGATTTTATGTTCTTTTGACCGGCCGGATTCGAATTTATAAGGCCTCGCCCGACGGCAAAGAATACACCATGCACCAGATTCTTCCCGGTCAGCTTTTTGCCGAGGCGGCCATTTTTCGGGGTGATGTTTTCCCGGCCAATGCAATCGCGATGCAGGAATCATACGCGGCTTTTTTCCCGAAAGATAATTTCTTGAAACTATTGGCCGACTCGCCCCAGATTTCGCTTAAGATAATCGGTTCTCTGGCCGGTTTTGTCCGCGATTTTAATCGCCAGGTCGAAGAGTTATCGCTCAAAGAGGTTCCGGCCCGAATCGCATCATATCTGCTGACTTTATATGAAAAAAATAAGAGCAGTAGTATAACACTCGATTCCTCCAAAACCGATCTGGCCAAACGGCTGGGCACGATCAGCGAAACTCTTTCCCGCAATCTTAAGAAACTTAAAGAGTTAGGTGTGATTGAGGGCGATCGGGAAGAAATTAATATTCTCGACTTGAATAGACTTATTTCCATCGCCGACGGCGAAAAATTCTGATTCTTTGATCTAAGTCAAGGCGCAAATTTCTTATTTGGTCGATCTTCCCCGTAGAGAGAATAAGGAGATAGATATGGCTATCAGAGAAATTATTACCATCGATGAGGAAAAGTGTGACGGCTGTGGCCTGTGTGTGCCGGCCTGCGCCGAGGGAGCGATACAGATTATAGATGGCGTAGCTAAGCTGGTAAGTGAAACCTATTGCGACGGTCTCGGTGCCTGTCTGGGCGAGTGTCCACAGGATGCTATCAGGATGGAGCAGCGTGAGGCGGATGAATTCGATGAGGTCTCGGTAAAGGCACATCTGGAAAAAATAAAGGCGGGAGAGAAGAAGGAGCCTCAAGTCGAATTGAAAACGGAAACGATATTTCCGGCCTGTCCCGGCTCACTATCACGCAGGCTATCGGTTGAGAATCAGACGGAACAGCCGAAAAGGACCGGTTTGGCGACTCCGACCCAGTCGCAATTATCCAACTGGCCGGTGCAGTTGCATCTGGTTCCAATCAAGGCGCCTTATTTTGATAAGGCACGATTGATGATAGCCGCCGATTGCGTACCTTTTGCGTTTGCCGATTTTCATACAACTTTTCTAAAAGGTCGGACGCTTCTGATTGGTTGTCCCAAACTGGATGATGTCAAACAGTACCAGACGAAGCTGACACA
>CAZJLX010000052.1:0-10508 GCA_964546545.1 uncultured Ignavibacteriaceae bacterium
TCTCCCCGAAAAGACAAACCTAATCGACCGCAGCCTTCCGGTCAAGGGCGAATTTACTGTTAATCTTTGTCGGAAAGTTAAAAACCGGTTGCTATTTACCGAATTAGATATAGAATAAAATAATAAAAAACTGCGAAAAAACTTGACAGCTTTTTTGAATATGCTATATTCAATGGCTTTTGAAGGAAATTTAACCGGGTAGTTCCGGGGGAAAAAGATGAAGACTTACATACCGAAGATAGCCGATTTGAATCAGAATCGAAAATGGTTTTTAATCGATCTGAACGGCGCCGTCCTGGGCAAGGCCGCCATTGAAGTTGCCAATATTCTGCGCGGAAAAAACAAACCGATCTTTACGCCGCATATTGATACCGGAGATTATGTGATCGCGATAAATGCTTCACAGGTAAAAATCAGTGGTAACAAGGCGAACGACAAAAAATATTTTCGCTACTCAGGTTATCCGGGCGGATTGCGCTCGAAAAATTATGAAAAAATGATGGTCAATGATTCCGATCGCGTTTTTATTCATGCTGTCAGGGGAATGCTGCCGAAAAACAAACTCGGCCGCAAGATGTTGAAAAAACTGCATGTATATTCCGAGAGTGATCATAGTCATAACGCGCAGAAACCCGAAGTTTTGAATTTATTCGAATCGAAATAGAGAAAGTAAATGACTGAAACAACATTTTCTGCTACCGGCAGAAGAAAAGAATCTGTCGCCCGAGTTTCATTGAAAGTCGGCGGCGGTCTTTTCCAGATTAATAAGAAATCTCCTAAAGAATATCTTAAGCGTGATGTGCTGGTTAATGTCGTCAATGATCCGATGAAAGAGACCGACACACTTGGTAAACTCGACATTCTCTGTAAAGTGAATGGCGGTGGTTTATCCGGTCAGGCGGGTGCGATCCGTCTGGCGATTGCCCGGGCGATATCGACGCTTGATGCCGATCTGCGACCGATTATGAGAAAAAAGGGTTTTCTCACGCGTGATCCCCGCGAGGTGGAACGCAAAAAATACGGTCAGCCGAAGGCCCGCAAACGCTTCCAGTATTCGAAGAGATAAAAAATATCCGGCCCGGCCGGAAATAAGCACACCTTGTTGAAGATTCGGAGGTCCGATTCCGGCCCGAATCATTGCGCGAGGTGGAAGAAAAACTAATCGAAAGGTTCTCAAATGATTAAAGAGGAAATCCGCCATTTGCTCGAAGCCGGGGTACATTTCGGCCATCAAACACGTCGCTGGAACCCTAAAATGAAACCGTTTATTTTTACTGAACGTAACGGCATCTATATTATTGATCTCAATAAAACTCTCGAAGCGATTAATCGCGCCTGCGATAAGGTCCGTGAAATCGTCGCTCGAGGTCAGACCATTCTTTTTGTCGGCACCAAAAAACAGGCCAAAGATGTCATTAAGGTCGAATCTGAACGCTGCAGTCAGTTTTATGTCATCGAACGCTGGCTGGGTGGTATGCTCACTAACTTTTCCACGATCAAGGCATCTATCAAACGACTTAAAGATATGGAGCGGATGAAAGAAGAAGGCGAGCTGGAAAAGTTCACTAAAAAAGAGCGTGCCGGTTTCGATCGTCAGATGGGTAAGCTGGAAAAGGTCCTCGGCGGTATCAAGAATATGAATTTCCTGCCCGGACTTATTTTTGTTGTTGATGTCAAAAAAGAGAAAATCGCAGTTGCCGAAGCCGCCAAGCTGGGGATTCCAATTATTGGCATTATCGACACCAACGCTGATCCCGATCCGATTGATTTTCCAATTGCCGCCAATGATGACGCCATCAAATCAATTAAAATCATTACCAAAACAGTAGTTGATTCTATTCTGGCGGCGCAGGGTTCTGTGACCGAATCGGAAATTATGGAATCGGTCGAATCTGAAACAGCCGGGCGCTTTACAACTTATACTTCACCCGATGAAGATGTCAAAAGCAAAAATTAATGAGGTAATCAGCAATGGCTATAACGGCACAAATGGTAAAAGAGTTGCGCGAAAAAAGCGGCGCCGGAATGATGGATTGTAAGAAAGCGTTAACCGAATGTGACGGTGACTTTGATAAATCGATAAAATATCTGAGAGAAAAGGGTATTGCCAAAGCTTCCAGCAAAATCGGAAGATCCACCAAAGAAGGTATTATCGTTTCTTATATTCATCCCGGTGATAAACTGGGCGTCATGGTGGAAATAAGCTGTGAAACCGATTTTGTTGCCCGAACCGATGATTTTCGCGGTTTTGCCAAAGATATTGCGATGCAGATTGCCGCTTCGGCTCCGCTCGCTGTATCGCGTGAAGAGCTTGACAGCGCAGCTATTGAAAATGAAAGAGATATTTATCGTCAGCAGGCAATAAATGAAGGCAAACCGGAAAAGATTATTGATAAAATTGTCGATGGTAAAATAGAGAAGTACTATTCGGAAGTTTGTCTGTTGGAGCAGGCCTTTGTCAAAGATAATGACAAAACGATCGGTGATGTTGTTAAAGAGACGATCGCCAAGTTAGGCGAAAATATGATGATTAAACGATTTGTGCGTTTTCGCCTCGGTGAATAAAATAGCCTAAGGGACTAAATGGATTCCGATCCGCAACCAAAGTATAAACGGATCCTACTGAAACTGTCAGGTGAATCTTTATCCGGATCGACAAAGTTCGGTATTGATCCCGAAGCTGTAATATCTGTCTGTAATCAAATTATCGAAATAAAAAATCTGGGCGTTGATATCGCTCTTATCCTCGGTGGCGGCAATATCTTTCGAGGCCTTAAGGCTGTCGAGGTCGGTATGACCCGTGCCGATGCCGACTATATGGGCATGCTGGCGACAATTATTAACGGTATGGCGTTGAAAGATAAATTTATCAATCTCGGCATCGACTGCCGTCTAATGTCGGCCGTAACCCGCGACAGTTTTACCGAGCCGTATGAGATCAGAAAGGCTCAGGGTTATTTAAATAAGGGCCGGTTGGTCATTCTGGCCGGCGGGACCGGCAATCCGTATTTCAGTACTGATACCGCAGCCGCTCTGCGAGCCGCCGAAATCGGCATAGATGTCATTATAAAAGCTACCAAAGTTGACGGGGTCTTTTCCGAGGATCCGGAAAAAAATCGAAAGGCCGAATACTACCCGCAGTTAAGCCATATGGATGTCATAAAAAAACAGCTTAAAGTTATGGATTTGACATCAATTACCTTGTGTGCGGAAAATAATATTAATATAATTGTTCTTGATCTGAACAAGCCCGGCAATCTCCGGGCGGCTGTTATGGGTAAAAAAGTAGGAACCATTATTTCATAATTGCCATCGACCCGCGTCGAGATGCAGGAGGATATATCTCATGACCGGAAAATTAATAGCTGAAACAGAAGAAAAGATGAAAAAATCTCTGCAGTCGGTCCGGAGGGATTTTGCCTCATTGCGGACCGGAAAAGCATCAGCCTCTCTTCTGGATAATATCCGTGTTGATTATCACGGGACCATAATGCCTTTAAATCAGGTCGCCTCAATATCGACACCTGAGGCGCGTCTGATTATTATTCAGGCGTGGGACAAATCGATTGTCGGCGAAATCTCTAAAGCGATTCAGAAGGCCGATTTGGGATTAAATCCGCTGGCCGAGGGCAATATTGTCCGCCTGCCGATCCCGCAATTAACTGAAGAAAGACGCCGTGAACTGGTCAAACATGCCGGTAAAGTAGCTGAAGAGGGCAAGGTGGCTATCCGAAATATCAGACGGGATGCCAATGATTTGCTTAAAAAATCAGAAAAGGACAAACAGATTTCCGAGGATGATTTCAAGAAAACTCAGGTTAAAGTACAGGATCTGACCGACAAATATGTCAGTAATATTGACGAATTGATGGAGGCTAAAGAGACTGAAATTATGGAAGTCTGATATGAATTTCCGTCCAAAATTCTCAACCCCGATATCAATCGGGGTTTTTTTTATGTCATTTTCTAAACTATAATCTCAAAAATCGGCACCAAAATCATCCAAATTATGCGTTGTATATTAATTATAAAGTAGGCCGAATAACTGCCTATTTTAAGTCTCAAAAGAATTGACAATTGAATTAAATAGGATATATTACTTCGTTTGAAATGGCGGTATGCTGTGAATATTTTCACAATTTACTGGTTTGGAATAAAGGAAAATATATTGAATTATAAAAGCTTAGGAGTTTATGATGGCTGATGTAATGGAGTATAAAAATTATATCGGCGGCGAATGGGTCAAATCAAAAACCGGGGAAACATTTGAAAACCGTAACCCGGCGAATACCGAAGAAGTGATCGGTGTTTTTCAGAAATCATCGGCTGATGATGTTAATGATGCTGTTGCTGCTGCGAAGGATGCATATAAGAAATGGAGACTCGTACCTGCCCCCAAGCGGGCCGAGATAGTCCTTCGTCTGACCGATCTTTTGGTCAAGGAAAAGGAACGCTGTTCCCGGGAAATGACCCGCGAGATGGGCAAAGTAATTAAGGAAACTCGCGGTGATGTCCAGGAAGCGATCGATATGGGTTATTATATGGCCGGTGAGGGTCGCCGTCAATATGGAGTCACCACTCCATCTGAGATGCCCAACAAATTCCAGATGTGCATTCGTCAGCCGAAAGGTATTGCCGGAATGATTACTCCCTGGAATTTCCCAATGGCGATACCGTCATGGAAAATGATGCCGGCGCTTATACTGGGAAATACGGTGGTCATTAAGCCGGCCACCGATACGCCGCTATCGGTCTATAACTATGTCAAGTTAATGGAAGAAGCCGGTTTACCCAGGGGGGTCGTCAATATGGTCACCGGTTCGGGACGAGGCGTCGGAACACCGCTAATGACTCACAAAGATATTTCGGTCGTCAGTTTTACCGGTTCGACCGAAGTCGGACGCAAGGTTTCCGAAGCCTGCGCCTCCGATTTTCGAGGCTGTCACCTCGAAATGGGCGGCAAGAACTGTATCCTTATTCTGGAAGATGCCAATGTTGATCTGGCCGTCGAAGGTGCGCTCTGGGGTGCGTTCGGCACTACCGGCCAGCGTTGTACCGCGTCGTCACGCATGATTGTTCATAAGGATGTTATCAGGGAATTCAGCGACAAGCTGGTCAAGCGCGCCAAAGCTTTAAAAGTCGGAAACGGTCTTGATGAATCGGGCGATATGGGTCCCGCCGGTAACGAAGATCAGATGAACACGGTTCTGAATTATATGGAAATTGCCAAAAAAGAGGGCAACAAACTGCTCTGCGGCGGCGGAAGACTAACCGGCGGCGATTATGACAAGGGCTGGTTTACGATGCCGACGGTTTTTGGTGAGGTCACCCCCGATCATACAATATTCAACGAAGAAATTTTCGGGTCGGTCACTTCAATCACCGAATGCGGTTCGCTCGCGGAAGGTATCGAATTATGCAACAAGACCGCCTATGGCCTGTCGGCCTCGGTTTACACTCAGGACGTTAATAAAGCCTTCAACGCCATGCGTGATGTTTATACCGGTATCTTTTATGTCAATGCACCGACTATCGGCGCCGAAGTACATTTGCCGTTTGGCGGTGTTAAAGACACTGGCAACGGACACCGCGAAGCAGGCGTGGCGGGTATCGATGTTTTCTCGGAATGGAAATCGATTTATATAGACTTTTCCGGAACTATACAACGGGCGCAGATTGATGAAGTAAAGGTGGACAAGTAAATATCAAATCCTTTTAAGGATTATTACGCTATAGGAGATGGAATTATGGCAAAAAAGAAAATCATTATTATGGGTGCGGCCGGGCGCGACTTTCACAATTTTAATGTCTTGTACCGAAAGAATTCGTCGGTTGAAGTGGTCGCTTTTACTGCCACCCAGATTCCCGATATTGAAGGTCGCCGCTATCCGAAAAGCCTTGCCGGAGATTTATATCCGAAAGGTATACCGATTTATCCCGAAGGAGATCTGCTGAAGCTGATTGAAAAGCATCAGGTCGATGAAGTCGTTTTTTCATATTCGGATGTCCCTTATGAATATGTCATGGATAAGGCCGCTTATGTGATGGCGGCCGGGGCGCGTTTTTCGGTCGAAGGTGCCGCACCGACCATGATTAAATCAAAAAAACCAGTCATTGCGGTCTGCGCTATTCGAACCGGTTGCGGCAAGTCGCAGACATCCCGGCGGGTCGCCGAAGTATTGCTGGCGATGGGCAAAAAAGTGGCCGCGATTCGCCACCCGATGCCGTATGGCGATCTGGCCAAACAGGCTTGTCAGCGTTTCGCCAGTCTCAATGATCTTAAAAAACATAACTGTACTATCGAAGAGATGGAAGAGTACGAACCGCATATTAACCGGGGCGTTATTGTTTATGCCGGTGTCGATTACGAAATGATCGTCCGTGAGGCCGAAAAAGAAGCTGACGTGATTCTCTGGGACGGCGGTAATAATGATATGCCGTTTTACAAACCGGACCTGTTTATCACTGTTGTTGATCCTCATCGCGCCGGGCACGAGTTGACCTATTACCCCGGACAGATCAACTTTATGATGGCTGATGTCCTTGTGATTAATAAAATCGATACCGCTCCTCCCGAAGGTGTCGAGGAACTGCGTCAGAATATCCTCGATTATAATCCGGAGGCTGTCGTGGTTGACGCCGCTTCACCGATATCGGTCGAGGATTCCTCGCTTATTCGGGGCAAATCTGTTCTCGTTGTCGAGGATGGCCCGACCACTACTCACGGTGAGATGAAGTATGGTGCCGGTATTATGGCCGCCTCGAAATTTGGCGCCGCTGATGCGGTTGATCCCCGACCCTTCACGGTCGGTACGATCACGGAGACTTTCAAAAAATATCCGGAGATCGGTCCGTTACTTCCGGCTATGGGTTATTCCGGCAAGCAGTTGGCTGACCTTGAAAAAACGATCAACAAAACGAAATGTGATACGGTCATTATTGCGACGCCGATTGATCTTCGACGGGTCGTAAAAATCAAAAAGCCGTCGGTTCGAGTATTTTATGAATTACAAGAAATCGGCAAGCCCGATCTGGCTGATGTTATCGGCCGGTTTTATAAAACCTTTGAAAAAAAGGGCAAGGGCAGAAAAAAATAAATATCTGTCATGGTTAAACTGAACGGTAAAACTGCGGTTGTGGCTCTGGGTGGTAATGCAATTACCCAACCCGACAGGGAAGATACAATTGCCAACCAGTTTGCCAACACCCGCCAGTCGCTTGACGCTATCATGGAACTTGTCGTTGCGGGATATAAGATGGTTATCTCGCATGGCAATGGCCCGCAGGTCGGTAATGCCATCCTGCGTGTCGAACTGGCCCGGGGAAAAGCGCCGATCCTGCCTCTCGGTATTTGTGTTGCTGATACCGAGGGCGGTATGGGATACATGATTGAGCAATCGCTTCAAAATCGTCTAAAACAGGAAGGCATCAATCGCCCCGTCATCACTATTATAACACAGGTGATTGTTGACAAAAACGACCCGCGTACCGCCCGCCCGACCAAATATATCGGGCAGTTTTATTCCGAGGAAGAAGCCAAACGATTTGCCTCCGAACGCGACTGGACCGTGAAAAAGGATGCCAATCGCGGTTGGCGTCGCGTTGTTCCCTCACCTCAGCCGATTTCAATTGTCGAGGCCGAATCGATTAAAAAAATGGTCGATGAGGGGACAATCGTCATTGCCGCCGGTGGTGGAGGGATTCCGGTCTATATCGATGACAATGGCAATCTGGAAGGTTTTGATGCCGTCATCGACAAGGATCTGGCGACCTCGGTTCTGGGTAAGGAAATCAATTCCGAAATATTTGTCATTTTTACTTCGGTTGACAAAGTCGCCTTAAATTACGGCGAAGTGAATGAGAAGTTAATCGATCGGATGACCGTCTCGGAAGCAGAGGCGTATTATAACGAAGGCCATTTTCCTCCCGGCTCTATGGGGCCGAAGGTCAAATCGGCCATTGATTTTATACGTAATGGCGGAAAGGAAGTGATCATCACTTCTTTGGGGAATGCCGGAAAAGCCTTAAGTGGAAAAGCTGGAACGAGGATAATTCCTGATTGATTATGTGTCGGATATCAGATAAGGTGGTTACTGCGATTTTGCAGAGAGGCAAAATATATGAAGTCGGCGGTGCTGTTCGCGACCAATTGCTTGACAGTAAGCGCCCGGTTAAGGATCGCGATTATCTTGTCTGCGGTATCCCTTACAACGAACTTTCGCAAATCTTAAGAAAATTTGGCGATGTCGATCTGGTGGGCAAATCCTTCGGCGTCGTCAAATTCAGCCAGAAACGAAATAATAAAAAATATACTTTTGATTTCACTCTGCCCCGTAAGGAATTTTCGACCGGATTCGGTCATAAGGATTTTTCGGTTAATTTTGATTCCGAATTGAAAATCGAAGATGATCTGCTGAGGCGCGATTTTACGATTAACGCTATGGCTTTGTCGCTGGAAAATGGCGGCCTGGTCGATCCTCTCGACGGTCAACTGGATTTGAAAAAGCGGCTGATACGGATGGTTACCCCCAACTCTTTCCCCGAAGACCCGTTGCGGATGCTTCGGGCTATTCAATTCGCCGCTCGCTTCGATTTTACGATCGAAGACGAAACCCTGGAGGCGATAAAGGAACATGCCGGGCTGATTAAAAACGTATCCCCCGAACGGATTATGGAAGAATTAAACAAGCTCCTGACTCTTTCCGAAAAACCGTCACTCGGTTTTCGCCTGATGAACCAAACCGGGCTACTGAAACTGTTCCTGCCTGAGGTGGCCAATATGGTCGACATTGAACAGCCCGGCGGTTATCATAAGTACGATGTTTTTGAACATACCTTACATACCATTGACGCTGCGCCGCCGCTGTTACATATTAGATTGGCGGCCCTGTTTCACGATATCGCCAAACCGCAGACCCGAAGGGTCGAAGAAACCAAGGCGACATTTTACGGACATGAGACGTTCGGCAGCCGGACCGCGGTAAAAATAATGCGACGCCTGCATTATTCAAACGAGCTGATTAATCAGGTGAAAATTCTTGTTGAGCGTCACATGTACACCACTCCCGAAACTGACAAGGGATTGCGGCGACTGGTGCGTCGGGTCGGAGAGAATCTGATTTTTGATCTGCTTGATTTGCGTCGAGCAGATGTCGTAGCGCAGGGTATGAACGGTAGTACCGCCGATGTCGATGAATTTGAATCGGCCATACGCGCTGAGCTGGATAAAAGGCCGCCCTTTACATTTTCCGATTTGCAGCTTAACGGTCGCGAAATCATGGAATTGTTTAATCTACACGAGTCGCCCGAAATCGGTGAGATCCTGAATTACCTGATGGAAAAGGTGCTTGATGATCCTTCCGAGAATTTCCGCGATAAATTAATTGAGTATGCCAAAGAATATTTGGAAAATAAAAAATAAATGAAAATAGAAATATTTAAACAACTGGAGATGGCTGATGAAGATACATGAGTATCAGGCCAAAGATCTGTTTGCGGCGGCAGGTATCCCTGTCCCGGATGGTCGAGTAGCGTCAACACCCGCCGAGGCGGTTGAAATTGCCGAATCTTTTGCCAAGCCTGTTATGGTCAAGGCGCAGGTTCATGTTGGCGGACGAGGTAAAGCCGGGGGGATTCAATATTCCGAAAATGTTGAGGCGGTACGGGTCTGGTCGCAGAAGATCCTTGGTATGGACCTTAAAGGACTAAAGGTAGGAAAAGTTTTAATAACCGAGGCGCTGGATATTCTGACTGAATCGTACGTCGGTATCGTGATCGATCGCGCTTCCAAGGCGGCCGTATTTATGGTTTCTCCGGCGGGCGGAATAGATATAGAAGAGGTGGCGGCCAAAACACCCGAAAAGATTTTCAAACTGGCTGTCGATCCGACCTATGGCCTGCGGGCCTATCAGGCTCGGGATTTGGCCTCGAAACTGTATAAAGATATCAAACTTATCCGTCAGGCGGCGGATATTATGATGAAATTGTATGATATCTACTGGAAAATCGATGCCTCACTGGTGGAAATTAATCCTCTTATCACCACTCCCGATAATAAAGTCATCGCGCTTGATGCCAAAATCAATATCGATGACAATGGCCTCTTTCGCCAAAAAGATATTGAAGCACTGCGCGATCTGGATGCCGAGGAACCATCGGAAGTCGAGGCGCGTAATGGTGATCTTTCCTTTGTTAAACTGAACGGCAATATCGGTTGCTGTGTTAACGGCGCCGGGCTGGCCATGGCAACGATGGATCTGGTTAAATATTATGGCGGTGATCCGGCCAACTTCCTCGATATTGGCGGTTCTTCAAATCCGCAAAAAGTCCTTACGGCGATGCGAATTATATTAAGGGATACCAATGTTCGGGCCATTCTGATAAACATTTTTGGCGGTATTACTCGCTGTGATGATGTCGCCAATGGTATCGTTTTGGCTGTTGAGGAGTTGAAACCGGAGATACCGAAGCCGATCGCGGACATCGTGGAGCGGATGCTCGCGCCGGAG
>CAZJLX010000053.1:0-10284 GCA_964546545.1 uncultured Ignavibacteriaceae bacterium
AAAAAATTCGGTTCAATATTTGTTTTAATTGCAGGCCTATTATTTATTTTTACAAATCTGTCGTACGCGGGCTGGATTACCGACGGATATTTTTCTGAACAATCCGGAATTGATTCGCTTAATCGTTTTATGATAATTAGAGATATTATCGTCCAACCATTTAAATTTATAATAGACTCTAAATGGGGCGTGTGTCAATTTTGAGTAGAGATTATTGAATATGCTTAAATGCCTTTTGATCAAAAAAAACGCATTTATTATGCTTGCAGGATGTTATATTTTTATGGCATACGCTGCTTATAACTTATGCATTGCCGAAGTGTTCACATCTGGTCATCAAATATTCCATTATCATGGCGTTGATACAAGTTCTGATATTGGGTATTTTATTAAAAGCCTTGGCGATATTAACAATGATGGATTTGATGACATATCCGTTAATTCACACGAACCATATGGAACATTAATATTTTTTGGGGGCAATCCGCCTGATAGTACTCCAGACCTTTTTCTAAATTATTATGGTATAGTTGAAGATTTTATCGATTATTCCGGTGATGGTTTGCCTGATTTGGTGTTAACTGCTAATTATAATACATATTTATTTCTTGGCAATGGTTATGGAATCGATACAATACCATCTGACTCTATTCTAAGCCCAATAGATGTTCAGAATTTTTGGTCTGAGGCATCAGGATATGTCAATGATAATTCTATTGGTGATTTATTGTTTAGAGCCGAATATCCTCTAACAGGTTCAGTTCGATTTGTATACTTAGATCCGTTTACATCAGATAAAGAACCTGATTGGACCTATGCCCTGGATGGATTCATTTATAGTATTAATCATGCCGGATTCGTCGATTTTAACGGAGATAATGAAACAGACATATTTATGTCTATGGGGCCGAGGTGGGATTCTCTAGGTTATGCCTATATATTTTTTGGTCCCAATTTCGGATCAGAGCCGGATATTATTATTGGCCCTGCTGAAGGTATTGATACTCTTCCGAAATATTTTGCCAGAGGTGTTTTTAATATTGGTGACGTCAATGGGGATGGCTGGGAGGATTTGGGACTTAACAACTGGGTGACACCACTAGTATATACTGGAGGTCCGGAATATGATACAATTTATGATTTTCTTTTAGACGGTAGCTGCCAAGATATGGCCTCCGCTGGAGATATCAATGGTGATAATTATAATGATTTGGTCCTGGGCGGTTCGGATTGTTGGGATGGGCGGGTCATATTGTATTTCGGAGGCCCCAATTTCGACGGCAATAGAGACGGCCAAATTGATCGTGCAGATCTTCCACCAATATTTTTAGAAGAAGTCGGTAAGCATGTTTCGACTGCCGGTGACTTCAACAGAGACGGGTACGATGATGTTTTGTTTTCCTGCCGTAATTTTGCACATGGCCATCCGGGGGATGTTTTCATATTTTCATGGGGCGATGATATTACAGATGTTATGGAAGAGGATAATAGTCAACTCCTCCCGGAGAACTTTTTTCTATATCAAAACTATCCCAACCCTTTTAATCCTACAACAACAATTGAGTTTGAAATGCCACGCAAAGATAATATCAACCTTGATATATACAATATATTGGGGCGGAAAATCAGATCGCTTATCACCAATAAACAATATTCACCGGGTAAGCATGTTATTAACTGGGATGGATATAATCAAAAGGGTGAGGCGGTCTCCTCGGGGATATATTTTTATAAACTGTCCGGCTCGAATATTTCCCAAACCAAGAAGATGGTGTTGGTGAGATAAGAGTCATGTATTTGCGATACTTTTTTTATGTCATACCTGCGAAGGCAGGTATCCATGTATTCTGCCGTCCTGAATTGTCATTTATGGATTCCCGCCTGACGCGGGAATGACAGGCGGTGTGATAGTTTTTCGCTTCGCGCGTATCAGGAGCGTCCTTCGCAATACTCAGGACCTTCGGCAGGGCTCGCTGACCAACGATTAAAGTTGTATCTTTTTAAATTCTTTCCCGGTATAAAGAACAAAAGAAAAATTATTGACAATCGGCGTTAAGAGCGCGATTTTATAGGATTATGGTCGGTTAGCGGTAAGGCCTGGAAAATAATATGAACTGCCTGAATCAAAATGTCCTGGTTTTAAATCAAAATTATGAGCCGATGTCGGTCTGTTCGGCAAGACGGGCTTTTTTGCTTCTTTTTCTCGGTAAGGCGGAGATGATTGAAACTTACGACGGATTTAAAATCAGATCGGTTTTGAAATCATACCCACTGCCCTCGGTCGTGCGGCTGGATCGGTATATCAAATCGCCGCGCAAAAAGATTCTTTTAACCCGCAAAAATATTATTATCCGTGATGGCGGTATCTGTTGTTATTGCGGTACTAATCGCGGACCGATGACGGTTGATCATATAATCCCCAAAAATCTGGGCGGCTCCGACAGCTGGGAGAATCTGATTTGCGCCTGTGAACGATGCAATAATAAAAAAGGGGATCGCACACCTATCCAGGCGGGGATGAAATTGCATCGCAAACCAATCCGCCCCAATCATATAACTTACATTCAGCGTTTTATCGGAGTGACCGACGACCGCTGGAAACCGTATTTATTCATGGAGTAGAAAAAGAAAATGTCCCGAAAAGAAACGATACTATCCGGAATGCAGCCGACCGGACATCTGCACCTCGGCAATCTAGAAGCCACTCTAAAAAACTGGGTCTCTCTTCAGAATGACTATGAAATGTTCTGCTGTATTGTTGACTGGCACACGCTTACCTCCGAATACCAGAATACCGAAGTGATGAAAGAGAGAATATTCCAGGTGGCAGTCGATTATCTGGCCGGTGGTTTGGATCCGGAAAAATGTGCTATTTTTATTCAATCCGATGTTAAGGAACATGCCGAGCTGCATCTGATTTTTTCGATGTTGATATCGGTTCCGACTCTTACTCGTCTGCCGACCTTTGTCGAAAAAAAGAATATCAAGGGACTCGACAGTTACGGTTTTTTGGGTTATCCGGTTTTGCAGGCGGCTGATATTTGTGTTTACAATGCGCATAAAGTGCCGGTCGGCAAAGATCAGGAAAAACATATCTGGCTGGCGGCCGACCTGGCCAAAAGATTTAACTCTATATACGGAGTGACACTCAATGAACCCGAACCCTTATTAAAGAAGATTCCGCTTATTCCGGGTTCGGATAACCGTAAAATGTCAAAATCATATAATAATCATATTACCATTGCCGAGTCGGCCGCGAGCACTTTCGATAAGATTAAAAAATTCTACACCGACCCGGAAAAAATCCGTAAAGGTGACTCCGGACATCCGGAAAAATGCCCGGTTTATAACCTGCACCAGATATATACGGCGGACGCCGAAAGTTTAATCGCCCCTCCCTGCCGCACCGGCGAACTGGGTTGTGTCGACTGTAAAAAGATGTTGGCCGAAAATTTAAACAATTCTCTGGCTCCAATTCGTGAAAAAAGAGTTGCGGTTGAGCAAAATAAAGATTATGTCTGGGATGTGTTAAAAAACGGAGGCCTCAGGGCAAGAGAACAGGCATCGTCGGTTATGGTAAAAGTGCGCGATGCCATGAAAATGGATTATTATAAGTAATGAACAATATCAGTGAAAATTATTCGGTCGATCTTGAAGTTTTCCATGGACCGATGGATCTTCTGCTCTACCTGATTAAAAAAGATGAGATAGATATTTATGATATACCGATCGCCCGGGTAACCGAGCAATATATGCAGTATATCGAATTGATGAAGACGCTTAACCTGGAACTGGCCGGCGAATATATTCTGATGGCAGCCACGCTGATTCGAATCAAGGCTCGTCTGCTGCTGCCGCCGGCAGAGGGTGACGGCGATGAACTGGATCCGCGCGAAGAACTCGTGGCGGCTCTGCTGGAATACAAAAAATTCAAAGAGGTCGGCGAGATTCTTCGGGAAAAACGGATTCTGGAGGAACGGCTTTATGTACCCCCGCCGGTCGGTGATGAGAATCAGCAACAGGAAAAAGTGATTCTTTCCAATAGTACAACGCTGTTTGATCTGCTGACCGCTTTTAAAGAAGTTATCGAGCGAACCGATCAGGAAAAAACGTTTGAGATTAATCCGGAGGAATCGAATATTGAGGATCGCATTCTGATAATTATGGATTATCTGACGGCTAAGGAATCGGCCACTTTCCGGGAACTGTTCGCCGATATTCCGCGCAAGGCGATCGTGGTTGTCACTTTTCTGGCTATTCTGGAGCTTATTAAGCTGAGGCGAATTACGGTTCGTCAATCACTGCCCTTTTCCGATTTAAGAGTGTATCGCGGGGATAAATACGATGACCCGCAGTCACCGGTTGAATTTGTTAAACATTTCTATTTAAAATAAATGATGGGGATCGCTATGGACAGCAACGGCAACAGACTACCAATAATTGAATCTTTGATACTCTCATCACCGGAACCGTTGCCGGCAAGAAAAATAATGGGAGTGGTCGATAACCTGACCGTTCGGCAGATCGAAGAAGCGGTAGAGCAATTAAATTCAAAATATATGGAAAATGCTCTGTCGTTTCGAATCCGTAAAATCGCCAACGGTTTTCAGAGTTATATTCTTGAGGATTACACGCAGTATGTCGAAGAGCTTCTGATGCGCCGCCGGAATGTCCGCCTGACCCGAGCCTCGCTGGAAACACTGGCCATTGTGGCCTATCGCCAGCCGGTGACAAAGATGGATATCGAGATGATACGCGGTGTCGCCTCCGATTCGGTTCTGCGGACTCTTCTGGAACGAAAACTGATAACGATGGCGGGCCGGGCCGAGACGGTCGGCAAGCCGCTTTTATATAAAACTACCGATGAATTTTTGAAGTTCTTTAATCTGAATTCCATCGAGGATTTGCCACGGATGGGCGAAATCGAGGAATTACTCGCGGCCGGTGAATCCGAATCACAACCGATGCTGCCGCTGGCATCGGTTCAGGCTGAGACTCAAACCGAGAATGATGACACAATATCAGATGAAATCGATTTTTCTACGGACAGTATCAATTCTGAGATTGCTGACGGCGAAGAATCGATAGAAAATGAATCTGATCTATCAAACGAGCAGAATGAGATGGTCCTGAATCCTGAACCTGACGAGCCGGTTGAAGAAGTTGAAGAAACAGCGGTCAGCAAGGAAAACTAAAGAGAGCACAACCGCCAGGATTTGAATTTGATCTTGACGAATGACACCTGCCGGACAGCCGGGGTTTTTATCTTTTGAGAATTAACAAATTTCTCTCAGTGTGTGGAATTACATCTCGACGCGGCGCTGAAAAACTGGTGCTGGAAGGGAAAGTAAAAGTCAATGGCGAGAAGATCGATCGGCCCGGAACCGTCATTGATGAAGTTAGGGATGTCGTCGAGGTCAATGGTGTCGTTGCCAGACCGATAAGTAAAAAAGTCTATGTCCTCTTAAACAAACCCAAAAACGTCTTGACGGCGCTGTCCGATCCATTTCGCAGACGAACGATCGCGAATTTGATAAATCGCCTGGGGAACAGGGTTTATCCGGTCGGTCGTCTGGATTATGATACAATGGGAGTTTTGATTCTGACTAACGACGGCGAGTTGGCCTATCGACTGGCCCACCCGAAATATGAAGTGGAACGAGTATATCGGGCACTGGTGGCAAAAACATTCAGCGCTGATAAAATCGAATTTATTGAAAACGGGATAGAATTGGCTGACGGGCATATCGGTCGCGGAAAGGTCAAAATTATTACGACCGGTATTAGAAATTCAACCGTCGAACTGACCTTAAAAGAGGGACACAAGCGTGAGGTCAAGCAGCTTTTAAAGGCGGTTGGGCATCCGGTCATCGAACTTCGCCGCGTGGAGTTCGCCGGTCTGCGTGCCAAAGGTCTTCGTCCGGGCCGCTGGCGGTATATCAATACATCGGAAGTTAATGCTCTCAAAAAGCTGGTCGGAATGGAGTAAACGATTAAATTATCGTTTGCGGGATATACATTCTCTTTTACACTCGGATTAAAGCCGATTTAAATTCACTGCATAATGTATACAGACACTCCGGCAGTCAAAAACGGTCAATCACGATAAACATTACTATCAAATAATTGATATCCGGAAATATTATCTCACAGGTTGAAATGAGGGATTTATCGTATTATCTTATTGATATGAAAAAATTTATTTTGATATTATATTTGATTGTATTTCCAATTGTCGGATTGTACGCAACTGACAAAGAGCAACCGGTTGAACGCGAGTATTTCTATTTTATATCGGAACATAAGCAGTTTTTGCCGACCGTCGAGCAGGCCTTGCTCTCGGCTCGCTCGGATCTGATAGAAATTCTTAATGATTCATTGTCGTACAAACCGAAAATATTTATCGCAGCCGATCTGAAAAATTTCAGGGAATTAATCGGCACCGCTTTCCCCGACTGGGGCGCGGCGGCGGCGTTGCCCTATCGTGAAATGATAGTTATCAAATCGCCGGCCCATTTCAATCTCGGCAAATCGCTGGATGGACTTGTTCGCCATGAATATGCCCATCTGGCGCTTCAAAACCGGCTGCATTTGGGCCATCCGCCACGCTGGCTGGATGAAGGAGTGGCCATGTATGCCGCCTCGGAGTGGAATTGGGAAGACAATTTCGCCATGTCCCGCGCGGTGGTTTTTCGAACACTGGTCCCACTGCGGGAGATTGAATCGCTCAATCGTTTTCCTCAGGGCCGGGCACAAACCGCCTATGCCCAAAGCTATCTGGCAGTCCAATATTTCCTTGATGAGTACGGCATCGAAGCGTTTAATATGTTTCTGGATGAATTACAAAGGCGAAGCTCTATAGATGCCGCCTTTGATCTGACCATCGGCGAAAATTATGACAAATTCGAAAAGGAATTTGTTGAATATCTTAATTCGAGGTACAACCTTATGACTTTATTCGGAGATTTGTATTTTATCTGGATATTTTTGGCGGCGGTCGTTTTTATCGGATTTATTCTGAAAATTCGCAAACGGCAAAAATTCTATAAAAAATGGGAGGAAGAGGAAAAACTGCAGTCGACCGATTTCGATTATGGCGATCCTGATAATCCCGAACAGGTGGAAGATGAAGATAAGCCATGGCTTTGAGTTTATCGCTTTTTGGCTCCTGACCAAAATGGCGCAAATAATGCCGGCCGGTCTGGCCGACCGGATTGCGCTATTACTGGGTAAACTGGCCGGGACCATTCTTACTTCAAGACGTCGGATTGCGATTGATAATCTGAAGCGAGCCTATGGCGGGAATAAAAGCGACGAAGATATCGACCGTATTGTCAGAAAGGTTTTTATAAATATCAGTCGTACCTCAATCGAGTTTGTCCGACTGCCGGTATATAACAAAGATATGATTTTAAATTCCATCAATGAATATTCCGGGCTTGAATTTATGGACCAGGCACTGGATCACGGCAAAGGGCTGATATTTATGATGGGGCATATTGGCAATTGGGAACTGCTGGGGAAATGGATCAGCGCCAAAGGTTATCCAACCGATTTTATGGTCGGCAAACAGCATAATCCGTATGTAGACCGAATGTTCAACCGCTTCAGAACTACGGTCGGTGTCAATATAATCCCGATTGGTCTGACCGCCCGGCATGTGATAAAATCTCTTCGTGCCAATCGGGTTGTGGCGATGATGTCGGATCAACATTCGGCGACCGGCGGGGTCATTGTGGATTTCTTCGGTCGACCCGCCTCAACCCCCAAAGGGGCAGCGGCCTTTGCCGTCAAAACCGGCAGCCCGATTGTTCTCGGTTCGATTTTCAGAGAAAAATATAACCGGCATCGGGTTATCATACAAACCCCGATTTACCCCAGTATGGACAATGATACCGAGGCCGAGATAAAACGCATCACTCAGACGTATACTTGGCAGTTGGAGGAAATGATTCGTCTTGAGCCGGGACAGTGGATGTGGACCCATCGCCGCTGGAAAGCAGATAAATCCGAATATTGAAACAAACGAACTTATTTATGAATAATATTGTTGTCAGAATTCCCAATCATCTCGGTGATACATTAATGGCGCAGCCGGCAATTGGCGCTCTGGCTGCCAGATGCGACAATTTGTATCTATTATTGCCGGCCTGGGCCGATGTGATATATCAAAATATACGTAATCTTCATTTTCTAAAATTGCCGCCGGACACTTTACACGGCCGATCGGGTATCAAGATGCAGATTGATCTTATGAAAAAAAAGAAATTCGAGACCGGAATCCTGCTGACACCATCTTGGTCATCGGCCCGGGCGATGTATAAAGGAGCTGTCCGACGTCGAATCGGCTTTGGCGGTAACTGGCGATCTGTTTTTCTGACTGATAAAGTGATGAAATCATCGTCGGAAATTATCCATCGTTCCCGACTATATTTGACGCTGATAGAACGATATACCGGGACCGTTGAAAAGCTCATTCCGCCTCGATTATTACCCTCGGAGGCGGCCCAAGACGAAGCCAGACAGCTTCTTAAAAATAGCGCTGTCGATCCGAATGAAAAAATCGTCGCTCTGGCGCCGCAGGCGGTGGCGCCATCACGCCGCTGGGGAGAGAAGAACTACACCGCATTGGCGACTCTGCTTTTGGGCAAAGAGGTGGACAAGATTATTCTTCTCGGGACAAAGAATGAAAAACTGGCGGGGGATAATATCGCGCAAGCGGATAATCGAATAGTTAATCTTTGTGGATCGACGTCAATTGAAGCGGCAACCGCATTGATGACTTTTTCAAAACTGTTTGTCGGAAACGATTCGGGACTGGCCCATCTGGCGGCGGCAACAGATATTCCGCTGGTGGTTATTTCAGGAGCCGATCGGCCACAGGAAACATCGCCAATATCCGGGAAAAAAACAGTTATAATTAAAAACAGACTGGGATGTATCTCATGTGTTAAAAATGTCTGCCCCAAAAAGGGCGAAAATTTCATGCGCTGCATGAACGATATATCGGTCGAGGAAATATTCAAGGCCTCACTTAATTATCTGGAAAGCTAAATCATGAAAATAGGTGTCATCGGGACAATCAACAAAGACTCTGTCCGATTCCCCGACGGTTCAACCAGGAGTGGCTGGGGTGGAATATTATATAATCTGAAAACCTTATCAGGACTTTTAAGCAAGCATGATAAAATATTCCCGGTTTGTAATATTGGCAATGATTGCTACGGCGATATATTCGGCATTCTTAATCGGATCGACAGGCTTGACCTTAGTTATATAAATAAGGTTAAAGAAAACAACAATCACTGCTATCTGACATATACCGATACGGAAAATAAAAGAGAAATTTTAAAAGGCGGCGTGCCGCCGTTAAAATATGAAAATATAAAACCACTTTTAGACTGCGATATTGTCCTTTTGAACTATATCTCCGGCCGAGATATATATTTAAAAGCCCTGCAAAAATTTCGCGCCGATTTTATGGGTAAAATATACGTAGACATTCACTCGCTAACGCTGGGCAAAAGAAAAGATGGGCAAAGATTTTTAAGAATTCCATCCAATTGGTATAAGGTAATCGCGGTTGCCGATTTTATTCAGATGAATCGGCTTGAATTAAATCTCTTTTCACGATGCGAGAAATCTTCTGATATACGGGCCGATTTGACGAAATTACAATCGCTTCTGGATATTGAGCGGGTTGATGATACCCAAAAAATATTTATTATAACATCTTCGGTTTCAGGCTGTTATCTGTATCAAAAAATATTGAATCAATGGAACATTGAACATGTAATTGTTGCTCAAAAAGTTACTACCACCGATAGTACAGGTTGCGGTGATTGTTTCAGTGCCGGGTTCATATCCGGCTTGATTAAAAATAAAAAATATACTCAATGCTGTAAAGCCGCAAATAAGGCGGCTTATCATCGACTATTATTACCCCTGTTATATTTCTAATAAGCCAAAAATCAATTGGTTAGCTATAATATTTAAAAAAATTAATTGTTATTCCAAAAAAATAATTGACAAAAGCGGGGCATGTTATTTATTGTAATTAGAAGCTTGGAAATTAAAAAATATATTTAATTAATTGGTCGTAGGATTAATTGATTTTCGTCTGATCGGTTTAAAGACCTAAAAGAATACTGATTTTAAGCCGAATTTAGCCTGCTGATAATTTTTATTGCATTTGGCGTCAAATAAAATCCATGTGATTCGGTCGGTATATTGCGGCCGTTCAGCAATCGGATTGGGAAAGGCAAGGCCTAGCTCTATGCAGAG
>CAZJLX010000054.1:0-9994 GCA_964546545.1 uncultured Ignavibacteriaceae bacterium
GCTTTATTGTCATACGTCCCGCTCCTCTGTCTGATTCCTCTGCTTCAGATGCGCGATAATGAACAGGCCCGCTTTCACAGCCGTCAGGGCTTTTTGCTCTTCTTAATAGAGCTTCTGGCGGTTCTGTTATTGATACCCGGGCTGTCGGCCATGATCTGGAAAACGGTTTTGATTGTCGCACTGGGCGCATCGGTGGCGGGCATTATATTTGGAATTCAGGGGAAGAAGTACAAGCTTCCGATTATCGGTGACATTGCCGAGAAAATGAAGATATAAGTCCCCGCGCCGCTTTTCCGATTTATTATTCAATAGTCAGTCGTAGGTCGCTCATACCCTATATTACCTTCAAGTAAATCGAAAGTCGTTTGTATGAAACGTGCCAAGCCAATGTCCACATCTGCCGGTATTCATGACAGATTGTATGTCTACGCGCGTGCCAATATAAAAACAGCAACTATGAACTTATTAAGTAATTATTGAAAGGATCGCCTCCGCAGTTCTCTAAACCAATCTCCGATATTGATATCTGTTTTTATCAAATTGGGTTCCCAATGACATCTCCAATCATACTATTTTAAACCGATTAACCTGTAATAAGTTACAAGGGGAAAAATATTCCAATCCGGGCGACTTTTTATTTGACAACAGGTTTAAAATAAATATTTATTCGTGTTAATATGTGGGTCTGTCTCCATAGTTCTTAAACTGAACTGTCTGACATGTCGACATATATTATAGAGGTGGTCTATAACTGAACGATATCTGCAAATTACTACGGTATCGCTGGATAAGCGGATAATAAGCGACCGCCTCCGGCAAGTGTATAAAAAAGGAATGAATTGTAGGAATCGGCCGAATATATCGGTCAGCCATTTTAATTTGTCCGGCGTTGAATGGATTAATAACGCCCCGCTAAGTTATTGGACGACAGAGTGGTGTGGGGATGGTGAAACGAGTGAAAAATAACTTTTCAAAAAGGGAAATAGAGTTCGTTCAGGTACCAACATTGCAATTCCCGTTACCAGTCAAGATTGAATTTGAAAGGTGGCGGAGATGGTAGAAAAATATATTTTCCGAATTTTGTTTGCCTGGGTGCTGTTGATAGCTATTTGCGCCCTGGTTGGAGATATTGCTGTAGCCGAGTCGAATAATGCCCGGGCTACGGCCGATTTCCTGAATATTGGTGTTTCTGCCCGAGCCGCCGGTATGGGAGGAGCCTATACCTCGATTGCCGACGATGCTTCGGCGGCCTATTGGAATCCGAGCGGATTGACCTCGATTGATCGTCCCCAGCTTATTATCTCACATTTTGCCTGGTATCAGGATATTAGCTATGAATATATGGCTATCGCTCTGCCGGTCGGAGAGAAATATTCTTTGTCAATCGGCGCCTCTTATCTGAATTACGGCACAATTGCAGGCTATGATGCTTATGACAACCCAACCGGTGATGTTGGCGGAACTTATGATATGTCGGGCGGCTTGTCGGTCGGTTATCGAGTCAGTGAAAGGCTGTCGGCAGGTTTGACGGCCAAATATATTATCCTGTCGCTTGACAATAATAAGGCGGGTGCCGTGGCGGCTGATTTCGGACTGCAATACTCGATAAGTAATTATGTTTTTGGTCTGGCGCTATCCAATGTTGGACAGGATATAAAATTTCAGGATGAAGCGGAAAAGCTGCCGACTTCAGTCAAAGCAGGTGTTTCAGCTTACCTGTTCGGAGCGACCGTGCTGGCATCAATGGAACTGGAAGACCAGTTTTACGGCGATATGATTTTTAAAAACGGAGTCGAGTTTAATCATCTTCAAAAGTATTTCCTGCGGGGCGGCCTAAGCTTTTTATCCAGCCGCGCAGTGGATGATTATACCCCCTCATATTCACTGGGAGCCGGAGCGATTTTCGGCCCGAGTCAGTTTGATTACACTTTTTCACCGAGTGAAAGTTATAATTCGGAATCGATTCATAGGTTTTCGATCTCATTCAAACTCAAATAGAATATCAGGCCGGAAATGGCTTAAATCTTGAAATGGCGATATTTAGAGGGCCGGAGAGTGCAATTCTCCGGCCTTTTTTGCAATCTTTTTCGTATCAGATGCGCAATGTTTTGCAGTTATTATGATTGACTATTCAATGATATTTCTACGGTTTGCGCGTCAAAAAAATTAATTAAAAATTTACATTAAACCCACCATATATATTACACGATAATGTGTTGTGGTTCACAAGGTTGTCTTGGTGTTTATATTGTTCATTCTCAATCCGGTTTGGTTTGGCTTGTCTTCAGTGAAATGGGCAGTCCATTTGCTTAATCAAGCAGTCAAAGAGAAACATTAAACCAAATAAAGTCAAGAATATTATTTCCGCCTATGAGCAACAATGTCAACGATAGTAACTTCCAGGGTAGACTGAATAGCACATACGCCGTTTCCAGCCATGCTCTTGATTATGGACGGACGGTTACTCTTGATCGCGGGAATATTCCACAGGTTTCACAAAAAGAATCATTTATTGACAAGTTAAAATTTTTCTACGGCGAATATTTCGGCGGAATTCTTTTTGTTTCGGCTCTTTTATTGTATACATTGTTAGTCCCGGTTGGAGTAAAAAACCCTATAAAAGCGATATTTTTTATGCTTGATAATATGCTAAAAAAGGTTTTGGATATTGGGGGCGCAATCATCGGATTGATTTTGGCACTGCCGATTTTTATAGTTATCCCGATTTTGATTAAGCTAACCAGCCGTGGTCCGGTTTTCTACACTCAGGAAAGAATAGGTATCGACCGGCGTCGCAATAGCCGGCGGATTTCCAAAGTTGATATGGGTGGAAATCAGCGGCTCCGGGAGAGGCGTCGCGAAGATTATTTCGGCCAGCCCTTTAAAGTTATTAAATTCCGAACGATGGTAAATAATGCGGAGAAAAGCTCCGGACCTGTTTGGGCAACGGCCAATGACAATCGGGTAACCCAGCTGGGTCATATTATGCGAAAGACTCGAATAGATGAGATTCCTCAGTTACTAAATGTTTTGGTTGGGGATATGTCAATGGTCGGCCCGCGCCCGGAGCGACTTCATTTTATTAAAGACTTATCGGCCAAAATACCCAAATATCGGGTGCGTCTGAAAGTCAAGCCGGGAATCACCGGTGAGGCTCAGGTGAACACCGGATATGATTCCTCGATTCAATCGGTGATCGAAAAAGTTGAGCATGATTTAAAATATATTCGCAGCTGGTCTATCTGGTCGGATGTAAAAATCCTGATGAAAACGGTGGTGGTGGTTATAACCGGAAAAGGTGCCTGTTGAAAAAAGATATAAATTTTACGGCCGCATCGCGTTTATGATGCGGCTTTTTTTTATTTGTTGATATCACCTTGAGAATATTATATCTTTTCCGATTATTAGTGTAATGAAAAGGAAGCGAGTTTGAAATGTTATCCAAAGGGATTTGGGTCATCGTCATACTATTAATCTCTCCGATACTATCGGCCCAGACGGCGGATGAAGGATTTGTGGTTAACACGAATCCTGCCGGCGCGGAGGTTTCTTTAAAGGGTGATGTAATAATCTCAGGTATCTCACCGGTTAGTTTTTGGCAGGGATTAATCGGCCAATATCAGGTCAAGATAAAAAAATTCGGCTATGAAACATATCACTCTTCGGTTTATCTTGAACCGGATCGGCCGATGAGCCTGACCGTCGCTCTTAATCAAAAAACAAGATTTAAGGCGTTGGCCCGGTCGGCTCTGATTCCCGGCTGGGGGCAGTATTATTCTGATCAAAAAGCCAAGGGCGGTGTCTTTCTGGCCATGACACTGACTGCTATCGGTGCCTATTTTCTGACCGATGATGAGTATGATTATCGAATTGGAATATATGAAAACGACCTGAGGGATTATCGGCGAGAGAATGATTACTACCGGAAACAGGTTTTGTATGATGTCCTGAACGATTCACGGAAAAAGGCTTATGATGCGGAAACCGAACGAAGGATTGCGATCGGAGCCATAGCCGTTATATACGGTTTTAATCTGGTCGATTTGCTTTTCCATTTTCCCGAAGAGAGCGGAAGTTTTTCTATTCCTTCATTAACATTGTCACCCGATTTGGAAAGCGGCGGAGTCAAATTGACTATGTCGCACAATTTTTAGAGGGATTTTAAGATGAGATATTTAATAACATTGCTGGTTTTGCTGATGTTGTTCGGCTGCAGCCGATATATCGATTCGGAAGATCCCGATTTTCAGCTTCCCGATGAACCGCCGGTACCTATCAACCTGCGAGTTGTCCATTTGGACGACGGTATCAGATTAAGCTGGTCCGTGGCGGATACAATCGCCGGTATGGCTTTTCGGGTCTATTATTCCGATTCGACTCAATCGGATACTACTCTTTGGGGCGGAACATCAACTTTTTCGGCGGATATAAGCGGTTTGAATCAGGGGCAGAGGTATTATTTCAGAGTCGCCTCGGTTCTGGCCGGAAATGTCGAGGGGCGGAAGTCAGGCGCGATTTCGGCTCAGGTCGGTGTTTTAACGCTGCTGATCAATAACGATAATAAATATACTAATTCAAGAAATGTAACGATTTCATTTGTCGTGCCCTTGTCGACATCTTTGATGCAAATATCCGAGGACATCGGTTTCGCCGGCGAACACTGGCGAACTTTCGCATCTTCGACTTCCTTCGAACTCTCCAATGATGACGGCCAAAAGGTCGTCTATTCCCGCTTTCGATTCAGCGACGGTTCGGAAACCGATCCGACCGTTATTATTGCCGACAGTATTATCCTTGACACAGAAACATCGATTGATTCGATCTATTATACGCCGAGCGGTCTGGTGCTGGCCCGCGACAGCGTTATTAATTTTTATCTGGTAACGGGTGAAGAGGGTGACAGTGCCCAGGTTTCATTCCCCGGGATAAGTAATCTGCAGCTTAATTTTGACAATATTGTATCCGATGTGCTAAATGACAAATATGTTTATAGTCGCAGTTATACAATACCCGCCAATGTTGAAGTTATTGATGGTCCGGTGACCGGCCGCTTTACCGATCCAGCCGGCAATAACGCGGCTGAAGTGACCGCTTCGGCGCTTTTAAATATCTCCAATCAGCCGACCGCCGTGACTTTGTTCGCAACCGCCGAGACATCCTCATCGATCCGTCTAAACTGGTCGCAGGCGATAGATAATGATTTTGCCGCTTATCATATTTTTCGCGATACGCTGGCTTCGGTGTCCGGCAATTCCGACGCCGTGACGGTCATTAATTCCCGGAGCACGGTGACATATAATGACAGTGGTCTTGATGACAGCACGCTATATTATTATCGAATATATGTTTATGATAACAGAGGTTTGACTGCCGGATCGAATGCCGATTCGGCGATAACGCTTGTGAATCATCCTCCGGCGGCGGTAATCCCGGCGGCCAGAATTCAAACAAGCGAGACTGACACTACCGTCCTTATAAGCTGGTCGGTCAGCGATGCCATCGATTTTGAATCCTATCGCGTTTACTGGACCGGTGGTGGCGTCGACACAACCCGTTTGGGGATAATCAATAATATAAATGAAGCCGCCTTTACCGATAATTATCCGTCCTCAGGTCAAAATTTCTATCGAGTTGACGTTTATGATCTACAGGGCAAATTCGCCGAATCGGACTGGATCGGAATCTCGGTTCCTTAGGCTTATGAGGCGGGTGTGAATTTTATCGAACATTTAAATCGTTTGATCGGTTTTTATATCACATTATTAAAAACAGTACACAAATTAAAAATTTGGTGGCCGTTTTTTTTGTACGCCTTAATACAATTGTGCGTGTTACTTCTTTGCAGCAATTATTCTCATCCCTCCCTGTATCCGACGCTGTCGCCGCTGATTGGCTTAATCGGCGGTCTGGAGGCGCGTATATTCAGTCATTATCCAGGCATGTATTTAATGCTTCCGATTGTTTTTCAGTGGGGCAAACTTATAGTAAGTCTGGTCTTTGAAGGACTGGCGGTGGGTTTGACAGTCACTCTGTTTTTAAATGTCTATAACATGGATGGCGGCCGAAAAATCTCCGAGACCTTTCGTTTTTGGCCGCAACTGTTTGCCGGGTGGCTGATTATCACACTAATCCTGTTTGCCGTCAACTGGTATATACCTCCGTTGCTGATTGATTATGTTCGCGGATCGCCGCGTCGTCGTCTGCTCTTTGATTTTTCTCTGAAGGGTCTCACCATAGCGATTTATTCTCTTTTTATATATACCCTGCCGGCGCTTATTATATTTAAAAAGAGCCTTATGTCGGCCCTGGGTTACTCATTTAAAATGTTTGTCAGACATCCGTTTTATTCGTTTTTCCTCGCCTTGATTCCTTATTTGCTCTCTTTGCCGACATCCTATCTTTCGGGTCAGGCCGAGATTATAATTTTAAAATTTAGACCCGAATTGATCTTTTATATCCTTTTGGCGGGGATAATAGTTGATATGATAATCAATTATACCCTGGCCGGAACCGTGACCAAATTTATTATTGATGATGATCAGAAGTAGGGTCGGTTTCTTTCCAAACCGCTACCGGATCTCCATATATTTTATTATTAAATCGCCCAAAAGAGCGGTTTATAGGCCTTTTTATTGATTTCAAAGCTAAACTATTCGCGGGAATTCCCGATAATTTTAGGGTATAGATAAGGGGTGGAATTCTTGTATGAAAAGTGTCCTGATCGTAGATGATGATAAAGAAGTTTCGAAGTCATTAGCCAATCTTTTTGATCCCGGAAAGTTTCATTTCTACTTTCTTGAAGATGGCAAGAGGATGGTTGATTTTATAAAAGAGCATGATGATATAGATGTTGTCCTGCTCGATGTAAATTTACCGACCATGTCCGGACTGGATTTATTAAAACAGGCAAAACTTAATGATGTTGCGCAGCCGATTATTATGATGTCCGGTTTTATCTCGACTGAAAATGCGATGGAAGCGATGCGTGAGGGTGCGCAAGAATATCTGACGAAACCGTTTGAAATTCAAAAACTGATCAATACTGTCAATAAAGCTTGCGGGCAGAAAAAAGTGAAAATGCATAGTCCGGTGATTGATACTGTCGATAGTCCTATATTGAGTGATGAGATAATCGGCCAGTCACCGGAGATAGTCGAGATCGCCAAACAGATCGGCCAAATTGCCAAGTCGGATGCGGCGGTTCTGATTTTCGGCGAATCGGGAACAGGAAAAGAACTGGTTGCCCGGGCGATTCATCGCAACTCGCATCGTCGCGGTAAACCGTTTCTTTCGGTGAACTGTGCCGCTTTGGCCGAGACATTATTGGAATCCGAGTTGTTCGGCCATGAAAAAGGTGCTTTTACAGGCGCCTATTTCAAACGCCTCGGGAAATTCGAGCAATCTCACAATGGAACCATTTTCCTTGATGAAATCGCCGATATGTCAATGCTGACTCAATCGAAAGTTTTGCGTGTTCTCCAGGAAAAGAAATTCGAACGAGTTGGCGGTAACGATACGATTGATGCTGATGTACGCGTTATTGCGGCGACCAATAAATCTTTGGTGCAATGTATGAAGGACGGCTCATTCCGGGTCGACCTTTTTTATCGTCTTAAAGTTGCTTCCATCTATTTACCGCCGCTGAGAGACCGCAAGGGTGATATTCCGCTTCTGGTGGAACATTTCGTCAAAATGTTCTCCCGACAATTATCGCGAGAGGTTAAGGGTGTTTCTCCGAAAGCGATGAGTATGCTCTCGCAATATCCCTGGCCGGGTAACATTCGTGAGATGGAGAACAACGTTCATACCGCCTGTGTGATGAGTAAAAGCGATTTGCTTCAGCCGGAAGATTTCCCGGTTTACGCCGAGATGGATACCAAAATTGAAATCGACCTGGATAATCTCCGGGAGGACTACACCGAGCTGTTTCGCAAAATTATCGATCCGGTTTTGCCCAAGCTGATTAATAACTCACCCGGCAAGATATATTACTTTTTGGAATCAGCTCTGGAGCGGGCACTTATCGCTTCCTGCCTAAAGCAATTCAGCTCCAACCAGGTCAAGACCTCAGAGATGCTCGGTATTTCCCGCAATACTCTTCGGGATCGAATGGCCAAGTTTAATATTTATTAATCACTCGGCCACTTTTTCAAAATCAGACCTGTCTGAATTGTGGTGCAGAATTTTTAGATAACTAAATCCTAAAACCGAAAACAGCAATCCCCAGGTTAAAATCATTAATATCCAGCCGATAGTCGTCATTCTTATATTACTCCTGATTTTCCAAAGTTTTGTTTCTTTTCCATGCCAGCCAGACCAAATAACCGAGGAATATCAGCAGGGCAAGAATGACCAGCCGCATCGCCAGGACATAAGGGACATTTTCCTCCGGGACGCCTTTCATTGTGATCGTATCCCACCAGTATTCATTGATCCACCAGACCAGCAGAACAAGCAACAAGGTCGGTGTAACATATTTGGTAATATATTTAAATATTGCGGGAACCCTTATCCTGGCTCCCTCATGTAAATTATCCCAGGCTTTGGTGATCCCGAATATCCAAGCCAATAGTATTATTTCCAGCGTTGCTCCGAGAACAATAAAGAAATTGGCTCCCCAAAAATCAAGATCATCGAGAATCCCACGATGGAAAAAGAGCATCGCCGGAAGGCATAAAATCAGCGCGACAATACCAAATGATTTAACCGCTTTTGGCCGCGAGAAATGAAATTCAAGTTCCAGAAAGGCAATCGAGGGTTGGACAATCGAGACCGAAGATGTTATCCCGGCCAAAAAGAGCATAAAAAACCAGATAAAGCCCAGGATGGCCCCGCTTGAAAACTGATTAAAAATCTGCGGGATAGTGACAAACCCGAGATTAAAGGCGCCTGACTGTGCCACCGACTGAACGTCGCTGGGGCCGAAAAACATGAAGGCGGCGGGAATAACTATACATCCGGCGAGAACGACCTCGGCAAATTCGTTGGTAACAGCGGCGGCCAGACCTGAAAGCGCGATGTCATCTTTGCGCTGCAAATAACTGGCATAGGTCAGAATCACTCCGATGCCGACTGACAGGGTGAAAAATACCTGTCCCATAGCCGCCATCCATACGTCCGGTTTGGTCAGCGCCGAAAAATCAGCGTTCCACAAATAGCCAAGCCCTCTGACCGAGGTCCACTCCGGATTAAATGGCTTGAAAACAAAAATAACACAGATGGCCAGAAAAATCCCGAAAATCATCAACATCGGCAGAGCGATATTGCACAATTTTTCTATACCGCCCCGGATGCCGAAATATGTTACGGCCATGTTGAGAATGAAAGTTATGGCGAAAAATATCAGAGCCGCTTCCGAACCGGCCAGAAATCCGGTTGAGGCGCCGCCGGTGTAATGCACCAGAAATTCGGAGAATCCTTCACTGGTACTGATACCTGAAAATCGGCCGGTAATGGAATACCAGGCGTAAGCCAGGCACCATGATTCGATGTAAACATAGTACATATAAATCAGGAAAGGGCCGAAAATCCCCGAAATGCCGAGGTATTTCATAAATCGGTTCTTTTTCCATAAAGTCTGCAGGATACCGGGCGCCGATGAGTGTCCGGCCAGTCCGCCGATACGGCCAGCTGTCCATTCAACCCACATAAGCGGAAAACCGACCAGGATAACGGCCACCAGATATGGAATAATAAAGGCTCCTTCGTCAAATTTTGCCGCCTGCACGGGAAACCTCAAAAAGTTTCCCAGCCCGACCGCCGAACCGGCTACGGCCAGAATTACCCCGACTTTTGTGCCCCATCGTTGTCGCTCACGTGCCATTTTTTATGCCTCCGAGCTTTCCCGATTTATAGTACAGCTGTTCTTTTCGATTTGTTCTTCCATAAAGTCTTAGTATAAAATTTATTCGCTCTTATTGTCAATAAAAAACCTGAGATGATTTCCTTCGAATATCAGGCAACTTTGTTTTAGTTGACATGTATAACTGTAAAA
>CAZJLX010000055.1:0-9980 GCA_964546545.1 uncultured Ignavibacteriaceae bacterium
AGAATGTTTCTCTATCCTGATAATCGGCCCGCCCGTCTGAATTGGCGACGCAGATAAAATAAATCAGAACAAGAGACAAAACAGTTTTAGATAAGACCTTAACGAAGTTCATAAAGTCTTCCCCTAATTAGTTTTTTTACCTGTTTATAATAGAATATATCATATAATCCTCGATATTCAAGTCCTTAATATCAAGACGAATAACGAGAACAAACGTTTACGATTAATATCAGAAAATTATAAATGACTAGGCCCGCAGGGAGTCGACGATTTTAAGTCGGGCGGCGCGGACAGCGGGCAAAAAACCGCCAATAATACCCATTATAAGTGCAAAAACTATCGACCAGATTGCGATCCAACCAGACATATGAAAATTGAAGGCTATCTCCGAAAATGTATCCCAGTTGGTCGTGGAAATTCTTACAAAACTGAGTAAATAAGAAGCGGCCACACCGATAATACCGCCAAGAAAAGCCACAAAGAGAGATTCAAACAGAAAGGTGGTCAAAATCGAAAAACGGCTGAAACCGAGAGAACGCAGGGTTCCGATTTCCCGCACCCGATTGGCAACCGCGGCATACATTGTTATCATCGCCCCGACAATCGCCCCGAGACTGAAAATAATACTAATAACAGTACCCATAATGGCGATCATAGATGAAAATGTTTTTGTCTGTGACTCATAGTAATCTTTTTCGCGTAGGACATCCAGTTGCAGTCGAGGATCTTTTTCGATTTTCTCCTTCATCGCTGTGAACTGCAAAGTATCTTTCATCCGAAAAATCAGCGATGAATACATCGGCCGGGAGAAGGCATCCGATGCCTGCTGGTACTCACACCATATTTCGGAATTAAACGCTGTTCCCTCCGCATCGAATATCCCCACAACTGTCCATTCACGCGCACCGAATTTCAACTTTTCGCCCAAACCGCAACCGACATATCTTTGTGCGGCTTGTTTGCCGGAAATAACTTCCGTCCCCGGATCGTTCCACATACGGCCTTCAATCAGTTTAACATTCGGGCGAAGCACCATTGATTTACCGCCTATACCGCGTACGACCAAATTCGCCTCATCGTTGCTCTTACGACTTTTCATACTTATCAGAACATATAATTCCCCGGTGAATAAAGGTGAATCATCATCGGCCCGGGTAATTTCAGGATAAGTTTTTAAGATATTGGCTTGCTCATAATAAACAATCGACTGGACTTCGGTTTGGGAGGCCTTACGAATTGCAACGACATTCTCGTCATACCCGGTTGCCACCATTGTCGTTCTCAATCCTTCGGTCAGCATCATCGATCCCGAAAAAACAAAAACGACCAAACCGACACCGAGTATGGTCAAAAACGATGTTATTTTGTGCCCGAAAATATTCTTAACACTGTATCCCGGCGGAATCATAAATATCTCCTATCAGCTCAATCCACGACTCGCAAACCCTCGACAATTTTTATCCGCAGCGCTCGTTGTATCGGGAAAATCGAGGCCACTATACTGACAACAAAAGCCCCAAGTATACACATCATATAGGTAAACAGATCGGCCTGAAAACCGGGGAAATATATACTCAACGACACCGCCACAACATTGCTGACAACCGTCAGCAAAATTATCCCGACTATCCCCCCAAGCAAACCGATAAACAGCGATTCGCCCAGTATCAGGCCAACCAGATGATAACCTCGGAAACCAAGTGTCCGCATAAAGGCGTTCTCCGATATCCGTTCGCGGGCCGCCATAACCATTGTATTGACGAGAACCAGCAACATGACACCGATAATTAAAAAAGAGACTATTTTAAGACCGATTAGAATGGTACTCGCCATCTGGATAAATGACATTTGAAATTCTTTTTCGGTTTCGGTTCTTGTCTCCGCCGGCGAATTATCAAAGCGTTCATCGATAAGTTTACTGACCCTGGCCGCCTCTTCCGGATTTTTGATTTTTATCGCATACCACCCCACATTACTTCCGTACCCCGGCCATTCGCGCTGAACCCACTCATTGAGATAGTCGTAATCAAAAAAGAATAGTGTTTCATCGGTATCCTGTCTCTTGCCGGTATAAATTCCGCGAATAACAAAATCCCAGTCGCCGGAATAAACCGTCCCGATAAGCGTGATGACATCACCGATCTTCCACTCAAAACGATCGGCCAGCCCGCGGCCAACAATGGCCGCTCGTCGCTCCCGTTTATAATTTTCGAGTTGATCGGGAGGAACAACGAATTCCGGATATAATTCATACCAGGTTTCATTGTCGACCGCGAATTGCGGAAAAAAATTCTTCCTATCGATATAAATACCACCAAACCAGTTGGCGAAAGTGACATTTTCCACACCTTCGATTTGAAGTATCCGCTCCTTATAAGCCAAAGGCAATTCGAATACTATCGATGCCGAATGACGGGTAATAATCCGGTCCGGCGCCGCCTCCCGCGCTCCAGCATACCAGGCATTGATAAAAGTCCGGATCAAACCGAAAGCCATCACCGCCAGGGCGATTCCAAGGATGGTCAGGAAGGTTCTCAACCGATGACGTCCCGCGTTTTTACTTATTAATTTCAGGACCTTCATCAAAGAAGCTCCCCTTTATCAAGATTGCGAATTAGAGTCGCCTTTTCGGCGGCCCGGGGATCATGCGTAACCATAATAATGGTTTTATTGAATTCTTTATTAAGTCGACTTAACAGAGTCATGATTTCTTCAGCCGATTGTTTGTCGAGATCACCAGTCGGTTCATCGGCCAAAATCAGGCTCGGGTCGGAAACAATCGCGCGGGCAATTGCCACTCTCTGTTCCTGACCGCCGGATAACTGCCGCGGGTAATGATCCATGCGGTCAGCTAGCCCGACAATCGACAGGGCGGTTTCGACATGCTGCCGCCGTTCTTTGCGCGACAGCTTGGTCAACAAAAGCGGCAACTCGACATTTTCAAACGCTGTCAAGACCGGCAGCAGATTATAAAATTGGAAAACAAATCCGATATGCCGGGAGCGCCATTTGGCTAGAGCGCTGTCTTTTAATCTTACGACATTTTCCCCGGCTACCGAGATATTGCCTGAAGTCGGCTGATCGATTCCGGCCAATAGATTCAGGAGTGTCGTTTTTCCCGAACCGGATGGACCCATCAACGCAAGAAACTGACCTTCTGGTATTTCCAGATTAATATCATGCAGAACCGGTATTTCAATCTGTCCCCGGTAATAAACCTTGCTGACATCATTAACAATTACAATCTTATCAGACATATTTTTTTATATCCCGAACTTCAATTAATTATTTCGACTTTATCGCCTGATTTTAAGCCCCCGGCAGGGGAGAGTATGACGCGATCGCCTTTATTTAATCCCGAAATCAACTCGGTAACATCACCCAATTTGCGTCCGGTTTCTATAATAACCTGTTGCGCCAGATTATCAACGACAAGAAAGGCAACCGGTTGATTGTTACGCATAGTTATCGCGTCGGAATCGATTATCAAAATCGGAACCGCTTTTTCATCGGCCGTCTCTTTTTTCGACAAGAAATTGACCCTGGCCGACATTTCCGGAAGAACGCGATTATCAATATTTTTAAAAGCTATTTTAGTCATCACGGTCGCTCGGGTCCGGTCGGCGGTCGGGACTATCTTTTTTACAAAGCCATCGTACTTTTGATACGGGTAGGCATCCAGAACAATCTGACATGGCTGACCCACGATAACTTTTTGAATATTCGATTCGGAGACATCGGCTTCAACTTCCAGAGATGACATATCGGCTAGGGTTACCACCGCCCCACGGGAGGATGCTGTCGCGGCCATTGGCGCGACCATCTCGCCGACATCGGCATTTTTAGTCAGAACCGTCCCGTCAAAGGGAGCCCGGATAATTGTATTCTCCACCGCTACCTCTGCCGCCCGTACCGAAGCCGCCATCGCTTCGACGTCGGCCACCGTTCGATAATAGAGGGCGGTCGCCGATTCGACTGTTTCCTGAGTGACAAAACCCTGATCAAAAAGTTTTTTCTGGCGTTCAAAGTTCAGTCCGGTTGCAAGAGAATCGGCCTGCGCCTGTTTGAGACGAGCCTTGACAATATCAAGTTCGGCGATAATATCATTGTTTTCCAGAATGGCGATAATTTCATCTGCCTTGACCGAGTCGCCTTCCTCGACATTCAGAACTTCCAGCCGACCGGTCGCTTTCGATGCCACCGAAGCTTTAATCTGCGCCACGACATAACCGGTGGCAACCAGTTCACTGGTTGCATCGACTCCTGTCAGATACCGGACCGTATCGATGCGGACCTTCACCGACGGCGTAACTTTTTTAATCGTCAATTGATATGCAAAATACAGAACTACCGGAAGAAGCAGCCAGAGAAGATGCAACCATCTTTTCCAGCGGCCGGGCGCTGATGACATTCGACTGCGGTCAATTTTAAGCGCCGACAGATCGGCTTTTCCGGTATCAGAATCTGTCATATTATATCTCTCCACAGATTTGATTTGTATCTATATATTATTTATCCGGTTTAAGTCAATCACAAATATATTGTTTCGCGGAAATTAGATTATCCGGTCAAATAGGGCAAGTAAATTTTATTTTTTCAAACAACCAAACCTACCAGTCTTCGTTCCAAAAACTAATAAAAAAGCCCCCGACAGATGCGGGGGCTTTAATTTCAAAAAACCTTAATTAATGTGAAGCCATTAAAGTTTTGGCATATTTATCACCAGGGACCGCCACTCCATTAGGATTTCCGGCATTCATAAAATTAATAGAAGATTGCAGCAGGGCGACGGCATAATCGGTGTTGTGGACACCCATCGATCGGTCTTCCTTGACAAACATATAGTTAAATACCGCCCCGGCCGAATCGGCGGTTGCGACAATTCTATCTTCTTTCGGTTCGGGAATAGAATCGTTTTCTTCCTGAATCCATTCAAGAAGATCACCATCAAACAGGAGTCCTTGCAGACTGTCCAGTAATCCTGCAATTTCAGTTTGGACACCCTCGGTCGTACCATCCCAGTCAAAATCGCCATTGGCCACACGATTAAGCGAATCAAGCGGATTGCCACTATGACAGGCGGTGACATTACATCCCTCGACATTGTCATAACCTAAACCATTCTCAGCCTCCTCGTCCTCGAGATAGAATGTATGCCCGCCAGTGGCGAAAAGCGAGGGTGCTTTGTGGCAATCCAGACAACCATCTTTCAAACCGCTGATATGATAAGAATTGTTATAACCCGGAGTATAACCGGTATATTCATAGGCATTATCACCGACCAGCATGTCTGTCTGGTTGCTGTGATGCGGACCGTAATGATTGCTCAACTCGGTATTGGCTACAACATAGGTGGCCGCATTTCGCCGTCCGACATGACAGGCACTACAGAGATTTCCGTCCCCCAGATCATAAGTATTGTTATTGCCGAGAACGGCTGCGGTACTCACGCGCAAATTGAGATTTCCATTTGTATGTGGAGAATGGCAGGTAAAACATCCGATTGCCGAAAACTCATCCCCGCTATAAGATTCGCCGCTCACATTAGCGATAAACCCTTCCGAGGTATGGCATCGCTGGCAGGAGCTGGAATTTTCATAGGTGTGAGCCCCGGAGGCATGTTTTGATTTTTCCCATTGTTCGCGGGCGCGAACCAACGCCAGTTCCTGATCACCGTGGCAGGTGAAACAACTGCTAAATGAAGTCTGATCGCCGTTGACTTCATTCACGACTTTCCTTTCGCAGCCGAGACTGATTAAAAGCAGCAGCAACAGCCCGGGAAACAGCATCATGTTTTTGAAACTCATCGCTATTCTCCTTTAGAATGACAAATTCCTGATTAAATTAATTTCAACGATATTTGATGTATAGTACAGGTCGTTGACCAGAAAATCATCGAAATTATCTGCGTTATAATTCAATTCCAATCGATTTATTTCCAGAAAACGATAGCTGATCGAAAAGTTAAGATTGATACTTTCTATATCCAGATCGCGCCGACTGCGATAATATACGATTCCGGCGCCGCCGGTCAGATTATAATATTCGCGAGAGATCAAATCGGCATAAACCTGGTGATCCCGAAATTTAAATGTCTCTTCGATATCGGTATAATCTCCCATAGAATATGAGTAACCGGCAGAAATTTGACCATAGTCGGGAATAGCGATGTCAGCATCGACAGCAGTACGGCTGAATTTCAGTTTGCTGCCCAGTTGATCGTTAGTCCGTGTTTTGGTTTCGAATTTTAATCTTATCGAACCATAATCAGGATTACGGTACTTGCCCGAAATTTTAAATCGATTGCGATCTTCGTCGCCGACGAAACGGGAACCTTCATCGACCTCCTCGGCACGAAAACCGTATTCGCCGCGAAACTCAAACATCGCCGCGGGTTTCAACCAGCCGGAGAAAAAATACGCATTTGATTTTACAATATCCTCATAATCGTCGGTAGTATTGTACTGATATCCGACCGTTAAACCGGCCAGTGTCGGCCAAAGATGAGAGACATAAAAAGTATGCCCGATATTATCGGTCGCAATTTTATCGCTGTCCGAAGCGGTCCGGTCAAAGATAAAGTTGTAACTTAATGTAAAATTCTGTGGTAATCTTAATCTGGTCCCGGCATGAACTTTATTGGAACTGATAGCAATATCTTTATGCAGATATTCGGTTTGGTAATGCCGATATCCTGCGGAAAGTACTACCCATTCATATTCGGGAATGGAAGCGATACTCAACAATTTGACCCAGGAGCGAGACTGGTCGAGATTACTGTTTTTATGATTGACATAATCGATACCGCCGTATTCAGCGTTTAACATACTGCCCCGATAATTAATCTGTGCCCCACCATATGCCTGTTTCTGAACATAATCGACAGCCGTCCCGACCATCGGATTGCCTAATGACATAAGGTCAACGGTTTTGCCGGATCGCCCGATATAACTTCCTCCGCCAAAAATCTTAATATATCGGTGCGGATAAACATAAAAACTGCCCGATGTCGTATGTCGACGGGTAAAGCCGGAACCCTCGGAATTATATATACGGCGATATTGATTGTTATTCAGATGCAACCCGAACAATCCCGATTTTCCGGCGCCGATTGACAGGTTACGGTTGTTAAGCGTTATTCTTTTCAGGTCGGCGGTCATTCTGATTCCGTTGTCGAAATTATATCCGAACTTTTCCAGCGAAAGATTCAAACCTTCATACAGATTGAACGTTGAATGATTCACGGCTCGATTACCGGTCTCATCGATAAAGGTATAACCGGCTTTTACTTCTCCCCGCCCGGTGCCGCCAAACGCGGAAACGGAGATTATCAGCAGTATCATAAAAATCGCCTGGCTTATTATTTTTATCTGCATAGTCACCTCTCTAATCATTCAGGCTGTGACAGCCGGATTGAAAACAGTCCGGGAATAGTTTCAGGCCGAGGTCCGGGTCAAGAAATTTACTGCCGTCAAATGAACCATGAACCTGGTTGTGGCATTCGATACAGGCCAGTTTGGCACCTAGCGCGCTGTGTTGCAGTCGATGTCCGACCGGGACCGCATGACACTGGAGGCAGACAAGATTACCCGGCTGATTGAGCAGTCGATCATTTGGAGAACCATGCGGTTCATGACAGGCGACGCACCCGCGACCATCGACCGTATGATTATTAACCACCGGATGTTCATAAATAAAAGGTCCCGATTTTTCGGCATGGCATTCCTGACAATCAAAATTAAGTCCCGCTGCTAACAGCGGATCATCAATACCGGCGATATCATGGCAGTCGGTACAGCGAATGTTGCCCGACTCCAGCGGATGCGCCGAGCGCCGCTTAAACTCCATCTCGACCGATACATGACAGACAACACAATAATTATCACGGTCGTCTCTGACCAGCATATGATTCGGATTATTATGGACTTTGTGGCAGGAAAGGCATCCGGTTTGAGCCCGAACATGCGGGTCGTTGGTTGTCATTGAGACCTGGTGCGCACTCTGATGACAGCGACTGCAAATTTTGGCCTGATCCGACGGCATAAGTTTGTCCGGAAGTTTAATATTCTCTTCTGAAGGATCCTCAATATGTTGTTCCCAGCCATCATGGCATCCGATACATCCGGAAACCAGATTCGATTTCATCTCTTTATCAGAGATTATTCGATGCGGCGAGTTAACCAGAGAAAAGGACTGATCTTCATGGCAATCCAGACAGAGCGCCGATTTTTCAACCAGTTTACCATTATTATAAAATGTCGCAGACAGCACTAAGATAGGAAAAATAAACACGAGTATAAAACCACTCAGATATTGCCGAGCCTTAAATGCTCTTTTCATTTTTTTGCCTGTAATATTTACTATTTAAATACAAAATTTTTTGGCTATCCTAAAATCCAATATATGTTGTCATATTAAAAAATAAACATTTTTTTATTGAAAAGCAAACAAAAAATATACATTTTGTCTTGTTTTATCGGAATTTTTGTCAATTAATAAAGTAAATAGACTTATAATTTTCGCCTATGTTCGGGCGATTAAGGTAAAAATATGAAAAAATCATAGAACGGCTAATTATTTTATAATCCGGACTATTTTTTTAAATTTTTCACCGGTTGCTTCGCGCAGCATCTCAAACAGCGACATCTCCACCGAAGTCAATTTACATCCGAGATTTTTCATGGCATCAAAACCGAGCTGTCGGTTTACCGGAAATCGCGAGGAAATCGCGTCAATCACCGGATAGACTTCATAATTCTTTGCTATCAAATCAATTGCCGTCTGATAAACGCAGACATGACTTTCCATACCGATTAAAATTACCTGTTTTTTGCCGCCTGATTTAAGCCTCTCGGCGAATTCAGGATTGCCACAACAGGAAAAGCTGCTTTTAATAAGCGGGGTTTGGCCCTCGAATTCGGCCTTAATTTTATCAATCGTTTGACCCAGTTTATCGGGCAGTTGCTCATTCCAAATAACAGGAATCTCCAGAACCCGTGCTGCCTGAATCATCCGGACGCAATTGTCATAAAATTTTTCTTTATCATACATCAGACTTGCCAATTTGCCCTGTATGTCAATAACAACCAGCAGCGCATTTTCAGCTTTTAACATAATTTAATCTCTCTTTTTCTATTCTTTGTAAGATTCGTTAATCGAAATAATAATACGCCGCCAATAAGGCGATTCGCAAAACAAGCAAGACTGATTATTTCGATTTATTTTCATGGTCTGTCAACCACTCATTCATATCCTGCAAATTTTTTGATAAGGACCAGCGCCCGTCGGCGAAGACCCCATAATCGGCGCCGCTCATTGCAGCGGCAAAACGGATAGAGTTGGCATAAAAGAGCCACTGTTCGGTCCACATTTTTTCAATCGGTTCATTAAAAATATTGCCACCTTGAGGTAATCCGATGGCAAGATTTTTCTCCCAGACTTCCGACAAAATCTGCGTCGCCGTCAATGTCATTTGGTCCGTTGTTTCAATCGCTCTATCGAGAATCGCAAAATGGCCGTCAACCCACGAAGTGCTATGACAGGAGCGACAGACTGTTTTCAGAGTGACGCGCCGATTGGCCGCTTCAATATCATCGATTAAAAACCGGCTGGCCGGCTCGCCGGTCAATTCGGTCGGAAGAAGCAAACCGGCTTTATTTTTAATACTTGAGGTCTTAGGCAACAGCGGATAATTATGAGTATATATAAGCCCAAATATACGTTTATCCAGACGGTCGCTCATTTTGTGCGTCCGTTTGGCTACGATTGTTTTTTCTTCGTCGATCAGCAGACTGATATGACAGGTCGCGCAGGTCGGGGCGCCAAAATCTCTGCCGATTACCCAGGGAATATTTTCCATATTCCACTCTTTATATTCAGCGCCATAAATATTCCCATGTTTGCTGGCCATGTATACTTTATAAGCCGGAACATCGGGTCCCTTATGACATTGGGCGCAGGTGTGCGGGTCGCGGGCCAGA
>CAZJLX010000056.1:0-1409 GCA_964546545.1 uncultured Ignavibacteriaceae bacterium
GAATTGATAGCACCACAGCCTGGACAATTACTACCATTCAAAAGCTGGGCACCGACGCAGTTATTGGTCACCTCAACCTGAGTTATGCCGCAGGTACCGCATTCACACTCAGATAAATCAATCTGCGGCGTAACCTTAAATTGAGCAACCAGATGACCTTTCATCCTCCCCTCTAATTGTTCAATCCGACTCAGCAAATACAACAGCAAATGATTACTGTACCACAGACTCAACCAGACATGACTACCCCAGGCCGCAACAATATTATCGTAATAATCATTAACTGACTGGTTCAAGTTACTTCGCGGAAAACCCATATGTCTTTCATTTGTAAACGGCCAGACATATTCGGTATTCAGATTTGCCGTTCTGCCATTCATAGGAGGAGTCGTCACTACCCGACGGACAAGATCCTGGTATGTGGCGTTATCTATCAGGTTATTAATATTGAATTCGGTCGGCGGTGCCGGATTTCCTGACCCTTCCTGGACCATATGCACAAAGGCCGGCTGGTACAGCCGGATCATATTACTGCGATTTGTCGCCCACTGTTTTTCACCAGCCGGACACCATCCGATGAATCCTCGCACTGATGATTTTCTCCACATCCGGATACCGCTTGTATATGCCCGGGGGGGAATTTCATAACGCCGTTTTAAAATTTCCCAGTTTGGAAATTTGCTGTTTTTATTGGGGAATTCCGCGAGGTGCAATTGAGCTCTGAAGCGATAGCCGTCACCGGCTATTATTGAAGGACGCAGAAAAACTCCGGTTTGGCCGATACAATTATCAAATAATTTTTCCTCGGCCTGATTAAAATCATCATGTACGACAGTATATACAACTTTTTCCTTTCCGATGGAGCGCGCCCGCCAGGGTTTCCGACTTAATTTCCCCCGGCCGAAAAGACGCTTAAAGTACTTATTAGTGTCGGTCGCATTACCGGCACCCTTAACCGGACGAATACCGCCGATAGTAACTGTTCTGGCACCCTTTTTTATTTTCTCAGGGCAGTTGCTATATGTAATACCATCCTGAGTATCGGTATAATCGGCAACCGTTGTCCGGACATGAGTTCTTGAGCGTGTATATTTTTTATCATAATTGGATCCGCCGCCGGAGAGAGTATTGGCAATCAGACTGACATCTTCTCCCAGATCCTTAAACGTCCAGTCTATTCGTAACGGACCAATCGCCCGCCGAGTAACATCGTCACACTTATTCAGTTTTGAGGCCAGTCCCTTGCTGGTCGTATCTTTCGGACATAGTTTAAAATCCAGCTTAATCGGTATCCAGGGTCGTGAAATATGTTTAGCATCCAGAGTGACCCGTTTATCGCCGACATCCATATCACCGCGGTAATTATTCATATACATCCGACGATTACGATAAACATGTGGCCCCGAGGT
>CAZJLX010000056.1:1419-9960 GCA_964546545.1 uncultured Ignavibacteriaceae bacterium
GAGGTCGGACCGCTCCAGATCAGATTGTTCAGGAATCTTTTGGTATAATAATGTCGATCATTGATCCAGATAATCATTGTTTTACGGGTGTCATTTAGTCGCGTTTCGGCATCACTATCATTAAGATCAAGCGGCAGTTTTTTTGTCATATCGGCCGGATCGTTATTTTCCGGATTACCGAAGATCGGATAGAGTGGTAAATCATTGGGAGGCGGAGGTAGTGGAAAATGACGAGCCAGGGCTTCTTCAGTGGCGTTATTTTTGCCTCCCGTAACTTTTAGTCGTGTATAGGGGGCGGCATTATTGGCCGAACAAAATCGCTGAAACTCACTAATAGCCCGTTTGGTTATGGTTCCCAATGATCCGTCAACCGGGCCCGGGTGGAATCCCAGTTCGGCCAGATGATATTGGTACCATTTGTTTTTTGTGGCATTTTTCGCACGATCGGGCCGTTCGACATCGGGTTGAGCGATGGCAAAATCCAGGCTGTTTGGATCTTTCCAATCATCGGGAGGGGCGTTTATACCGGTATCAGGATGAACGAACAGCCTGACTTCGGTATGCATCGCGGCCAGAGCGACTCCTTTTGGCTCTTCTCCGTCGCTATGAGCCGTAATCTGCACCCGGTAAGGCATTTCCGTCTTTTTCATTTTGGTTTTATCTTTTAGTTTGCCGTCCCAGTCAAAACTATGCTCGCCATCAGATAAATCGCCTTCCTTTAACTCCTTTTTAAAGACAAAAATATCCTTACGATCGTAGATAATCAATTCGCCCGACTTCAGCTTCTTATTCGACTTATTAATTTTCCATTTTATTTTTAACGAATCATTTACCGGCTTCCAGACATCGGCTTCCTTTATCCACTGCGGCCAGAAATCCAACAATTCTATCTGCGCTTCCTTATCGACCGCATCTTTGTACCATCGGAAATGAACCGTATAGGGCGAAAACGCGACATTAATATATCTTGTCTTATTCTCCCTTGGTTTTAGCATGCCCTTTTTTGCATTACTTTGCCCGCTCCATTTATCGATTGTATATTTTTTCCCGGATTCAACCGGATCATTTCTGACAACGCGATAGATCGGTATTTCCGGGCCAAGCTTGGTAAAAGAGAGAGCACCTTTTTGACCAAGTTTGACATCACAATAATTGCTGCCGTATACATCCATTTCAAATTGACTGGCCAGTCCTTTACGTCCTCCCATTTCCACTTCGATTTTACATTCCTCACCGGTTTTACCCTCGCCCATCTCACCCGGTATGAACCATTTATCCAGTTTTGTGATGGTTACCTGAGGGCCTTTGCCGAATATTTTGGCCGGATCCAGAACGGTTCCCTTGATCGTATTGTTATAAAACGGGCATTTTTTGAAATCATGCGCCTTTTCTTTGGTGGCCATGCACATTATATTCTTTGTCGTCATCTTGTCATTGTCGAAAAAGATAAGCGCCACCCGACTGTTCTTTTTGGATTCAATACCTTTCACACTCGCGACATCGACTGGAATAGATTCGGCACACCCGAAAATATTTTTGTTGGCATTGGCGGCATCGACAAACTGGACCTCCTTACGAAACTTGCTTAATCCAGCCTCATCTTTTTCACCAACCGATTCGGCCAGATCTTTCATATAGACATCATATATGGCGCCCCAGAAATTTTCATCTACCTTTTCGTCAAGCGTGAGCATTTTACCGAACATCTTATTATAATCACGCTTAAAATTCTTTACCGCTTTTTTTGACTTATCGTCGGATGTGGAATTAATCTCGCCCGGATCAGAACCGAGCTTATATTTGCCGAAATAGTATTTTATTATATATTTATGATCTTCAACATTATTTGCATTTTTGACCGCCTGTATCCATTCCGCCTTTTTTCCTATCAGCAGGTTATAAACGGAATCGGACATTAATTTCGACAACTCGAAATTATCTTTGGTTTCTCCGCCCGATTTATCGCTGTGTCCTGTTATAACCAATCTTTTTTTTGGATTTTCACGGGCATATACATATGCTGCACGAATAAGTTTGAATGCCGAATAAACTTTCTTTTTATCTTCAAACGGACCGGCCGGATCGGCCGGAAGCATAACGGCGCTGCCGTCATGAAAAAAAACATCCTTAATTTCAACAATTTCCGCTATTTTTTTATTAAGGACGATTTTAACTTCTTTGGCTTTGGGAAGATTAACTTTCCCAACCTCGCCTCCCGGCGGCAGGATGACATCATTCATGTAACTACCTCGTTTTACCAGGCGAGGACATCAATATGCCCTCAAAAAAGTACTGTTACCCTTTGCTTCAATGAAAAGACATTACACTATTAAAAATACGTTTTTTCACTGGAAAAAGTCAAGAGCTAATACAAAGCTTAAACTTTTAACTTATTTTATTAGTATTGCGCTTCGGCTTGATCAGACAACTGCAACTTTTAATATAAAATTCGATGTCTCTAGTTCTAATTAAAGGCATAACGATATCCAATTGAAATCGTTGTATTATATGGTTCGTCATCAAGGATTCCATTTTCCAGTAGTTGATCAAGATCCCAATCGCAGGTGGCCATAAAAACAATATCCAAATCAAAACCTCTGTTTTTATTTTGCCCCCACATATACTGGGCACCGACAGAAAAAGATAGGCCATGATATTTTTTATACTCGACCATCTGGTTGGTGCCGTAGTAAGCCGATAACCGCGGACGGAATGCCTGATCGGGTGTCGTTAGAAAATATTTTAAACCGACAATATATCCGAATCCGGCTTTAATTGTCGTCCCATATCCGCCGCTAAGTTTAAGGCCGGGCGCCACTTTTATATCAAGATTACAGCCGACCGTGCCGTAAGGAAGACCCATCCCGATGCCGATTGTACTTTCCTTTATCCGGCAGTTGTCGGCCGCGGTCGCAGTCCCGTACATCATTATAATTACGGCAAACAGATTTATCAGAATCTTTAATCTTTCGGTATTGGATGCCACTTTTTGCCTCGAAATATTGCAATTAGGGAACATTATTATCACCATCTTTTAGGCGATTTAATCCAAAAAAGGTTTGCTAAAAATAATGATATTAGGTACTTTCTCTCCAATGGCGGGCGAGAGAGCTGATGTAGAACTGGTGAAAGCCTACCTCAGTGGGGACGGTGTTGCTTATAGTAAAATCGAAAAGATGATTGATGCCGCCCTGTCGACCTGGCGGGGTAAGTTTGGTAATCAAACCGATGACATTAAATCGGATGTTCTCTATAAGCTGCTGATTTCATTGAGAGAGGGTGATTTTGCCTATAAATCGACCTTAAATACATATGTCAGTCGTATTGTCAGTCACACCTGCATAGATCTATTGCGTTACAATAAACGCTTTAACGATATAGAGTTAGAAGAACTCCCGCTGCCCGACAAAAACCCGAATCCGGAAGAACATATTGAGAATAAACAACTTATAAGAGTTATTTTCCGTGTCTGGAGACAATTACCCAAAGAATGCCGGAATATGTGGCGAATGTATCTGAAAAAAGAGATGAATTATCGTCAGATCGGTGAAAAATTGAATAAAACCGAGGGGAATATCAGGCGCCGGATGTGGGTTTGCCGGGAAACAGCCAGAAAAATCAGGGAAAAAATACTTAAAAAAGACAAACTAATTTGACCTGTCAACGCCGGTATATGTGAAGACGAAAGCATAATAAGGATAAGGAATATGGAAATTTCAAATGAACATGATGACAGGATCCTCCGATTTATCGGAGGCAGGTTAGGCCCTGATGAACAGCGGGAATTTGAGGCCGAACTAAGGAATAATCCGGCCTTGGAGGAGGAAGTTAAGGAATTGTCTCTTTTAAAGGTCGGCGTATTTACATGGGATCATATAAATCAGGGACATATTGACTCGGAAACTCTGGTAACATATGCGGAAGATCCGAACAAACTAGATAGTTCCGAGGTTGAAAAAATCAAAAGTCATTTAAAAATTTGCAGCGACTGCCGGGAAGAATTAAAGCTTACCGACCAGACATTTAAACTCATGAATTACGAGAGGGCAATCCCACCGGAACCGATTTCGATTTTCCGGAAAATCAGGGAATTTCTGTTCTTACCCCGCTTGTCACCGGCTTACGGTATGATAATCTTATTATTGTTAATAGTGCCGATGGTAATTTTTGTGCCGCATCTGGCGCAACAAGGCGGAGAGACTCAGATCTGTTCGATAAAACCGGGCGTTCGTGATTTGGGAACCGAGAATAATATTATTCTCAATCGGGACAAGCGCATCGTCAAAATAGAATTTACTCTGCCAATTATCGATGACGCGACATATGATTTCGAGTTGTACGATTCCGGTCGCCGAAAGCTTCTTACCCGTCATAACAATCCGGCTGAAATACCGTTTGCCTTCGTGATACCGACCGTATATCTTCAAGAAGGCAGATATACTTTGCGCGTTGTCGAATATGAAAACAGCAAAAAACTGGGAAGCTCCGAGTTGGAATTTAATATAAGTTTCGCCGAATAAATTCGGCGATTTATATCCCGTTTGAAAGACAGTTAATATATGCGCCGGGCAGTTTTAGCGATTGCGGCAGTTGCCTTAATTTTTGTTCTGCTTTTTTCATTTAAATCCGACGACCCGTTCAATGTTATCCGAACAGATATTTTCCAATTTTATAATGATTCTGATACGGCCGGCTGGCTGGCATTTATCAATACCCGGCACAAGGATACGCGAAATCAATTGGTTCAAAATCTAAATAATTACCTATCATTAAGAGCCAAAGACAGTGTCGATAAAGTCACTGAATTGGAGCCAAAATTGACCTGGCTGCTTCCTTTGTACACCAAAGAAAAAGAGATCACCGATTTAACCCATCGGTTCGATTTTTATCGTAACATGAACAGAGATATTGTTATAGATAAATTAACTCTTGATTCGACAATAAGAGCAACCTTTCAGACCGGAAATAAGATTGCCCCCGATTCTCTGATAAATCTATTAATTGGATACAAACATCAATATCAGGCCATTGCAGATTCTTTTTATGTCGCCTATCTCGAATATCAAATCGGCAAGATATATTATGACAATCAAAATATTGACTCGGCCGAATATTATCTGCGCCGGTGTGAAAGGCTGACTGAAAATATTGAAGATTATGGCCGTCTGGGCCAATGCAATCTTTTGCTGGCAAAAATATATAATATATACCGCGCCGATTATTGTCGCTCGGAAAAGGCATATCAAAGGGCTTTGCAATGTTATAAAAAAATCGATGAACAGGACGGAATTTTATATGCCACTTTGGGGCGCGGATATGACTTGATGCAGTTAAGCGATAACGAAACGGCCATAAGGCAGTTCAACATGGCGCTGGATGGCTATATTAAACGCAATAAATCTTCTGGGGCCGCTTACTGCAGGCATTGTCTTGCCGAATTGTATTACAATACGGGAGCTTATGATAGGGCTATTTGCTATATTGATACCGCTCTTAATCAGAGAAAAGAGATAGCCCGGGAAAATCCCGGAAAGGTTGACAAGATCGTCGATGTCGGCCACTCCGAAAGTACCGCCGGACTGATATACCAGGCGTTGGGACAAAAATCTAAAGCCCGCGAAATGTATCTGGCGGCCGAGCGGTCATTTGAATTATCCCCGAAAAAAGACGGCCGATGTATCAATTCTTTACATATGGCTTCGCTTTCACTTGAAGAAAATAATATTGAACATGCCCGACAGTTGTATTATCAGGCTTTGCAGATAAATGAGAAGGGCGAGAAATATGAAGAACTTCTCTATTCAATGTATGGCCTGGCGGTCTGTCAATATTACGAAAAACAGGTTGATGAAGCCGCCGGCAATTTAAAACAATGTATCAGATTAGTCGAGGATTCACGTCGCAGGCTCCCAATCCCTGATATGAAGGCCGGTTTATTGTCGGATAAAATCGGATTTTACAACTTACTGGTAAATATTTTTCTGGAAAAATATATACAATCCTCCTCGGTTAAATATATGGACTCAGCTTTGTTTTATATAGAAAAAAGCAAGGCCGCGACATTTAAGGAGTTGCTTTCTTCGGAAGAAAAATCGAAAATTTCGCCCGAAGAAGACAGCCTGCTGCAGGAAATGTCACTTATCTACAGAAAAGTTACACTTGGAGAAATATATCATATAGATGCAGAGAATGAGATTACCCGGCTTGAAGATCAATTACGACAGATAAGATTCGGGCAGGCCGTTGAAATTGCGGCGGCGGATAAACCATTTACCGGGGATATCTCCATTTTATCCATACAGAATAATCTGTTGAGCGAAAATGATATTCTGATTGAATATATACTGTCCCGGTTCGGATCATATATATTATCTGTCGGTCATGATTTCTTTTCACTATCTAAAATGGAAATCGATTATGATTCACTATCAAACAGGATTTCCAATTTAATTCATTCTATCAACAAATATCCTGACAAGCCTGACGATACAATTCGGTTTAAAAAGGATGCCGAATTTTTATACGGGAAATTGATACCTGAGAATATAATAAACAACCAATCTCCCGAACATCTGATCTTTGTCATCTCCGGGCCTTTGCACTATCTTCCATTAGGCGTTCTGATAGATAAAAATCATACTTTCCTTGCAGAAAAATATGATATTTCATACGCGCCATCGGCCGGCGCCCTCAAGATAATAAAAAATCGGCGTAAAGTTGATTCGAAATTCGACTGCATTCTCGCTCTGGGGGATCCCGAATTCAATCCTGATTCTATTACTTTAAATAAAAGCAGGAATGATCAGAGTACACGGGATATACAATTCTTCGACGCCGGCTCTGTCGCGGCCCTGCCCTACTCCCGGATAGAGATCGATTCAATCAGGTCGATTTTTGGAAAAGAGCGAACCATTGCTTATGTCGGTATTGAAGCCAGTGAATTTCAATTTAAATCTGCTGATTTCAAACGGATAAAATATATTCACCTTGCCTCGCATGGAATATCTGACATTCATAATCCGAGTCGCTCGGCCATCCTGCTTTCATGTCGGGATGATATGGACAATGACGGTTTGTTGCATCCGGACGAAATCAGACAACTCGATTTTTCAGCCGACCTTGTTTTTTTATCGGCCTGCCGAACAGGTGCCGGACGGCTGTTGCCCGGCGAAGGGGTCATGAGCCTGGCCCGCCCGTTTCTGATTTCTGGCTGTCGCTCCGCGGTAGTAACTTCGTGGAACATAAATGACCGCAGTTCCGCCGAGTTTGTCAGTTACTTTTATAAATATATTAATCAGGATTATCCCAAAGCCAAAGCGCTTGCTATGGCAAAAAAGAAATTTATACAATCGCGCCGAAAGCTGTACCGTCACCCTTATTTCTGGGCACCATATATTTTAATCGGATTAAATAATTAAAAGCTGCTAAGTTTGGATTAGTCTGCTTTACTCTCATTAATCAGTCGATTCATTGCCAAAATGTACCCTTGCCAGCCAAGACCGCATATCTGCCCAAGGCAGGCCGGAGCAATAACCGAAACATGCCGAAATTCTTCACGGGCATATATATTAGACAGATGCACCTCAATAACGGGTGGAGATATGGCCGCCACAGCATCAAAAATGGCCAGGCTATAATGAGTATAAGCACCCGGATTGATAATAATACCGTCGGCCCGGCTGTTTGCGCCGTGAAGATAATCTATAATTTCACCTTCCGAATTGGATTGATGTATTTCCAATTCAACATCGAGCTTTTTCGCCTCGGATATCAGGCGGTCGTTGATATCTTCAAGAGTGAGCGAGCCGTAAATTTCCGGCTCCCGACTCCCCAGTAAATTTAGATTGGGACCATGTATAATTAAAATCTTTTTCCGACTCATAACTGACTGACCGTTTTAAAAAATAATTCCCGGCTGACCTCTTTTATTACCGGTTTGGCGATATCTTCCAGAAGTACGAACCGGGGCGATCCAACTTGTTTTTTTTTATCCAGAGCGATGGCCTCCCATAACTTCTCACTATCCATCCTTTTTATATCTCTTTTCGGCAAAAGGCCATAAATCAGTTTATAGACATCTTCATTTTTTTTCAAATCGAGACCGGCCATACTTTCCGAAAGTTTTAAGGCCACAAGCATTCCGTATCCGACTGCCTCACCATGACTGATATCCTTATAACGATTGACCGCTTCGAGAGCGTGTCCGAAGGTATGTCCGAAATTAAGAATCATCCGAAGCGAAGACTCATAAGGATCCTCGCTGACTATTTTAATTTTTTCCCTGGCCGAAGCGGCCACGACATATTCCAGTTTATCTTTTTTGTGTTCCAATATTTCGTCGATATTTTCAGAAATGTATCGATACAACTCTCTATTACCAATCAATGCAATTTTAATAGCTTCAAACAGGCCGCACAGGTAATTACTTTCACTTAGTGTTGTCAGCAGTTCCGGATCGGTTAAAACCATGTGCGGATTATAAAAGGCCCCGATTAAATTTTTGCCCAAAATATGATCCAGAGCGGTTTTGCCTCCGATTGA
>CAZJLX010000057.1:0-3337 GCA_964546545.1 uncultured Ignavibacteriaceae bacterium
GGAGGAAAATGTCGAAATCAGTTTGTCAATTTTTAAAGGTGAACTGGGGCCACGACGGGATACAATACTGCTAAATGCCGGATTTGCTTTGATGATTGCGGGCAAGACAGATGATCTGAAATCCGGTATCAATCTGGCGGCAGAGGCGATTGACTCCGGCCGGGCAATGGAAGTGCTAAAAAATTTAATCGAATTCAGCAAAGGTGCTCATTAATGCTCGATGAAATACTTGCCCATAAGAAAAGCCAACTTGCGAAAATAGACCGCGGGCAGGAAATTGAAAAAATGCAGGATAGACTGCATACTCTCCCGCTAACCAGAAGTATGATTGAATCTCTCCAAAATAGCGATGATGTCGCGATTATCGCCGAAATAAAACGGCAGTCTCCCTCCAGGGGAATTTTGGCGCAGGAACTGGATGCCGTCTCCACGGCGCAGATTTATCAAAAGGCGGGGGCAAGGGCTGTTTCGGTGCTGACTGAGGAGAAGTTTTTTGGAGGATCATCGGAGGATTTAAGGCAGGTCAGACAGAATGTCAATATCCCTGTTCTGCGAAAAGATTTTATACTTAATAAATATCAGGTCTGGGAGAGTCGGTTTATAGGCGCTGACGCAATTTTACTGATTGTGGCCGCATTGCGACCGGATCATGTCTGGGAACTTTACAAACTGGCTTTGAAAATTGGATTGGAAGTAATTATTGAAGTCCACGACCTGCACGAATTGGATATTGCCCTGGGAGTCAGCGCCGATATGATAGGTATTAACAATCGCAATCTGGAAACCTTTGAGGTAAATCTCGACACTACCAAGAAGTTGGCGAAGATGGTTTCCGGCGATGTTTTTCTAATTGGTGAAAGCGGCATAAAAGGTCGTGAAGATGTTTGCAGACTTCGCGATTATGGTGTCGACGCCGTTTTAGTCGGTGAAGAACTTATAAAAAGCAATAATAGGTATGCAAAAATTCGGGATTTGATGGGAAAAGCCTAAATGGTCAGGATCAAAATCTGCGGGATAACGAGATTGGAGGATGCGCTGGAGGCAGTCCGTCTGGGTGCCGATGCGGTCGGGTTCGTATTTGCCAACAGCCCGCGGCGAATAACTTCGGAGATTGCCCGGGAAATCTCTATATCTTTACCGCCGTTTATAAGCCGCGTCGGTGTTTTTGTCAATGAAGATATTAAAAGTATAACTGAAATATATGACCTATGCCGATTAAATTTTGTGCAGCTTCACGGCGATGAAACTGTCGAATATGTAAATGGCCTGACAATTCCCGCTATTAAGGCATTTCGTGTAGAAGATGCCGATATACTCCACAAAATAGAGGCTTATGATTTGAATTATTTTCTGCTTGATAGTTTTGGCCATAATCAGCGAGGTGGAACCGGTGAAAGTTTTGACTGGGAAATAGCGCGAGAGGCGACAAAATTCGGTAAATTAATTCTTTCCGGCGGGCTGAATCCCGATAATGTTAAGGAAGCGATTAATATTGTTCGGCCGTATGCGGTTGATGTCAGCAGTGGTGTTGAAATCAACCCCGGTCTGAAGGATTATGATAAAATGAAAAAGTTTATTACAGGAGCCAAAAATGCGGCCCAATAAATCAGGGTATTATGGCGCCTATGGAGGCCGCTTTGTCCCGGAGACTTTGATGGCCGCTCTGCTTGAACTCGAGGAGCAGTTTCAACGGGCGCGAAAAGATAAAAGTTTTAATCTTGAATTAAAACGGCTGATGGCTGATTATGCCGGTCGTCCGACACCGTTGTACCATGCGACCCGCCTGACTAAAAAATGGAAAGGGGCGGATGTCTATCTCAAACGTGAAGATCTGGCACATACCGGGGCGCATAAAATCAATAACTGTCTCGGACAGGGGCTGTTGGCGGCCCAAATGGATAAAAAGCGAATAATTGCCGAAACTGGAGCCGGACAGCATGGCGTTGCCGTAGCGACTATTGCCGCTTTATTCGGACAAAAATGTACTGTCTATATGGGCCATGAGGATATGATTCGTCAGGCGCCCAATGTGGAGCGGATGCGGCTGCTTCGAGCCGAGGTGTTGCCGGTACACTCCGGAAGCAAGACCTTAAAGGATGCCACCAATGAAGCGATCCGCGACTGGGTCACGAATGTCGAAGGCTCGCATTATATAATCGGTTCGACGGTCGGGCCGCATCCCTATCCGTTGATGGTTCGGCATTTCCAATCGGTCATCGGAATAGAGTGCAAGGCACAGATTAAACGTCGGCGCGGACGTTTGCCGCACTGCATTATTGCCTGTGTCGGTGGCGGAAGTAATGCCCTGGGTATCTTTCACGCTTTTGTTAAGGATCGGGCCGTTAAACTAATCGGCGTTGAATCGGCCGGTGAGGGGCTTGGGACGCACTTGCATGCCGCGACTTTAAGTAAGGGCCGACCGGGTGTTTTGCATGGCAGTTTCAGTTACTTATTACAGGATAATAATGGTCAGGTACAGCCGACTCATTCGATCGCGGCCGGGCTTGATTATCCCGGCGTCGGACCGGAGCACAGCTATTTAAAGGATGAAGATCGCGTCGAATACAAATCTGTGACCGACAAAGAGGCAATGGCGGCCTTTATCGAGTTGACCGAAACCGAGGGAATTATTCCGGCGCTGGAATCATCCTTTGCCCTGGCGATGGGCAAAAAAATAGCACGGAAGATGAAGCCGAAATCAATTCTGATCATAAATCTGTCCGGTCGAGGGGATAAGGACCTATATAATGAAGATTTGGTGCAGTACATCCGAAGTCGAAGAAACGGCAACAGAAAATCCGGGAAAAGTTAAAATATGCTTACGATAACACAGACATTTGAAAAATGCCGCAGCCAAAAAAGCAAGGCGCTGATGCCATATCTTACCTGCGGATTTCCCGATATGAAGACTTTTATCGAGTTGTACAAAACGATTTCCAAGGCCGGGGCCGACATGATTGAAATCGGCATTCCTTTTTCTGATCCGCTGGCCGACGGAAAATCAATCCAGTATTCTTCTCAAAAAGCCCTCGAGCAGGGTGTGACTGTGGTACATGTCTTTGATTTGGTAAATAGATTAAATAAAAACGGCGGCCCGGCGCCGATTCTGATGACATATTTCAATCCGATTTATGCTTATGGTCTGGCGAAATTTGCCCATCAGGCAAAAGAGGTTGGTGTGCAGGGCCTGATCGTTCCCGATATTATCGTCGAAGAAGGTATTAAACTGGAAAGGCTGTTTGAAAAACAGAATATTGATCTGATATATCTTCTGGCGCCGACATCTGATTTAAAAAGAAAAGAACAGATAACCCGGCGGTCGCGTGGATTTGTCTAT
>CAZJLX010000057.1:3347-9866 GCA_964546545.1 uncultured Ignavibacteriaceae bacterium
ATCTGGTTTCAGTCACCGGGGTTACCGGTGCGCGTCAAAGTTTACCGCCGCGGTTGAATCGTTTAATTGGTCAGACAAAAAAATTAAGTGAACTTCCGGTCTGCGTCGGTTTTGGTATCCGTAGTCAAAAACAGGCGCGTGATATTGCCCGGCTCGCCGACGGGGTTATTATTGGCAGCGCCATTGTGGATATAATCAGGAACAGCAGCGGTCGAAGAAAAGCTGTTTATGAAGTTGGCAAGTACATTGAAGATATCAGGAAAGGACTGAATAATGTCCAAACTTAGAGGCATCCGCGGGGCGATATGTGTCAAGAAAAACAGCAAAGATGCCATCTTTACGGCCACCCGACGATTGCTTGAAAAAATGGTCGAGGCCAACAGTATCAATTCAGAGGATATTGCCTCAGTCTTTTTCACCGCGACCGATGATCTTAATGCCGATTTTCCGGCCTATGCCGCTCGTGAGATGGGCTGGACCTATGTACCATTATTATGCGCCCGGGAGATAGCGGTTCCGGGTTGTATGACCGGACTTATAAGGATTTTAATACATGTTAATTGCGATTTGGCCCAGAATCAAATTAAACATCAATACCTGGGCGAGACACGGAAACTTAGGCCCGATATTGCCGGAGGACTACAATGATGATTGTTGTAATGAAAGATGATGCCGGAGTCAAACAGGTAAGCGCTGTTCTAAAAAAGATTCAGGAACTGGGTTTTGAACCGCATCTGTCAAAAGGTGAGAAAAAGACGATTATCGGGATGGTCGGCAACGACAAAAAAGTCGATCCGGAGGTGTTTGCCGTATTGCCGGGGGTTGAAAATGTTGTCCCGATTTTAAAACCTTTTAAGTTGGCCAGTCGTGAGTTTAAAAAAGAGCCGACAATTGTCTCGGTTAATGGCTGCCGTATAGGCGGCGAAAAAATTGTGGTTATGGCTGGCCCCTGCGCTGTCGAAAGCCGTGATCAGGTACTTGTCGCAGCCGAAGTGGTGGCCAGAGCGGGAGCGAAAATACTGCGCGGCGGAGCTTTTAAACCGCGGACGTCACCGTACAGTTTTCAGGGAATGGGCGAAGAAGGACTCAAAATCCTCCGCGAGGCGGCCGATATTACCGGGCTGGGCGTCGTCACCGAAGTGATGTCGCCGGATAAAGTGGAACTGGTAGCGTACTATGCCGATATTCTTCAGATTGGTACCCGCAACATGCAGAATTATTCTCTTCTTGAGGCGGTCGGCAAATCGACCAAACCGGTTTTGCTCAAACGGGGTATGATGTCGACTATCGAGGAACTTTTAATGGCGGCCGAATATATTCTCTCAAATGGCAATCCAAATGTCATTCTCTGCGAACGAGGAATCAGGTCATTTGAAAAATATACCCGTAATACGCTGGATATTTCAGCCATACCGATTATTAAGAAACTGAGCCATCTGCCGGTTATTGTCGATCCGAGTCATGCCACCGGTCAGCGCGATCTGGTGGCGCCAACTTCTCTCGCCGCGGTGGCGGCCGGAACGGATGCGTTGATTATTGAGATGCATCCGGAACCGGAGAAGGCAATGTCGGACGGTGCCCAGTCACTGCATCCTGAAGAACTGGAAGCATTGATGATTAATTTAAAAAAGGTCGCTGAAGCGGTCGGCAGATCGATATAATGATTTCGGATCACCTGAAAGTTCTGATTGTCGGTTTGGGACAAATCGGCGGCTCAATCGGCATTGATCTGGTCAAAAACAGACTGGTAGATGAGGTTTTAGGTTTTGATATCGATGCAACGACTATCCAGGAAGCTCTCCGTCGACAGGCAATAAACAGTGCCGTATCGTCTCTTAAGGAAGGCGTCAGGCAAGTTGATCTGGTTATTTTGGCAGTACCAATCAGAAAGATCATCGAGCTTATTCCTGATTGTCTGTCATCTGCCCGGGAAGGTACAACCTTTATGGATGTTGCCGGAACCAAAACAGAAATCTTTGCGGTATTGGATAAGATACCGGCACCGGTTAATTATATCAGTTGTCATCCTCTGGCCGGTAATGAGAAAAGAGGCATTGAGGCCGCCGAATCGGCCAAATTCCGTGATACCGATTTTATTTTTGTGCCTTTTGAGGGTATCGCACAAAGCAGTCTTGAACTTATTAGATCAATAGTACAGTCACTCGGTGCCCGGCCGCTAATAATGTCGGCCGAGGAACATGACAGGCTGATATCACTTACTTCTCATCTGCCATACCTGTTTGCGCTGGCGCTGACCAGTCTGGCGATTAGGCAGGGTAAGGATAATGAAAAAATCTGGAATCTGATTGGCGGCAGTTTTAAAAGCGCAACACGGGTGGCGGTATCATCGCCCGATCTGACACTGGACATGTTTCTGACTAATAAAAAATACTTGGGCACAAGAGTAAATGAGTTAATCGCCGAATTAACAGAAATTAAGGAAAAAATCCAAGACGGCGATGAAAAATATTTGGAAAAACTTATCAAGCTAACAGGTACGAAAGTAAAAGAGCTGCAAAGTGAATAAGGTAATCAAACCGGTTTCGTCGGTACGCGGCGAACTGGAGCTTCCGGGAGATAAATCGATATCACATCGGGCCTTGATTTTTGGCGCTTTGTGTAATGGTGGACTATCTGTTGAAGGTCTCTCGACCGGGGCCGATTGTATTTCGACCATGAACTGCCTCCGGCATCTGGGTGTTTTAATTGACCGAACCTCGGAAAATATGCATAAAATTGTCGGTGTCGGAAGATTCGGCTTTACCGAACCGGTTGCGATTCTCGATGCCGGTAATTCCGGGACGACAATGCGGCTTTTGTCCGGGCTTTTGTCCGGGCAGTCTTTTGATTCGGTTATTACCGGTGATACATCGTTAAAAAATCGCCCGATGCGGCGGATAATCGGCCCGCTGACCGAGATGGGAGCGGTTATATTGGGGCGCGAGAGTAACCGTTTACCGCCGTTGACAATTTCCGGAAGGAAACTTAAACCGATTAAATACAAAATGCCGGTCGCCTCGGCTCAAGTTAAATCGGCCATTCTGATTGCCGGTCTATTATGTGATGGTACAACCACGATTGTCGAAAAACTGATTTCACGCAATCATAGCGAGCTGATGCTCAAATATCTGGGGGCCAATATATCTGTCGATAAAAATATTATCATACTGCACGGTGGAGAATTGAAGGCCCGCGATTTATTCGTGCCGGGAGATATCTCTTCAGCGCTATTTTTTATTGTCGCCGCCCTGTTGGTTAAAAACTCAAAAATAATCATTAAAAATGTCGGGCTAAATCCAACCCGGATAGGCGCGATCAAGATTTTGCAAAAAATGGGTGGCTCGATAAATATAGTACAGCGGGGCAAAACAAACGGGGAAATATATGGTGATATTGTTGCGGAATCATCGGACTTGCAGGCGATAAAAATCGGCGTCGAAGATATTCCCTCCATGATAGATGAAGTCCCGATTATCTCTTTGGCCGCCTCGCAGGCCAGAGGTCAAACGATCATCAGTGGCGCCGGTGAATTGCGTTTTAAGGAAAGTGATCGCCTGAAAACGGTGGCCGATGGTCTGACCCGGTTTGGGGTGGTTGTTTTGGAAAAAGAAGACGGATTGATGATAGACGGCCCGGCGCAATTGGTCGGAACCGAGGTCGATTCATATAGCGATCATCGATTGGCGATGACGATGTCGGTCGGTGGATTAATCGCCGAGGGTGCAACGACGGTTTATAATACCGATGCGGTTTCGATTTCATTCCCCGATTTTTATGATAGATTGGATAAGCTGATAAATTGAGATGAAGCAAAAACGATCTGAAATTTACGGTATTATCGGTGAAGCGCTTGATTTTTCCCTGTCACCCTATATTCATAACCGACTTTTCAAAAAATACGAATTAAACAATTTCTATACTAAATTTGAACTGGATAAAAAAAAATTGGGTGATGCCATAAGTGGTATAAAGACATTGGGCATCAATGGTATAAATGTTACATATCCTTACAAAGAAAAAATTATCCGATATCTCGATTTGCTTGATCATACTGCCATTTCCACCGGGGCGGTTAATACGGTTAAAAATATTAAAGGCCGACTAAGAGGTTACAACAGTGACCTGATCGGTATCCGACAGACAATTACCGAGAGAATAAAAATAGATTTAAAAGGCAAGTCGGTATTATTGTTGGGAGCGGGCGGTGCCGCTCGTGCGGCTCTTTACGAATTAATAAAATCCAAAGCAGGTGAAATAATAATATTCAATCGTAATATAATGCGAGCGAAGAAAATACTTTTTTCGATGAAAAAAGTCAATAATCTATCAAAAATTCATGTTGTTTTATCCAATGATATAAAAAGTATTAGACCCAAAGAAAAATTATCGCTGATGATTAATTCCACCTCGGCCGAAACATCTTATCTGGAACGATTAATACAAATATTGTCGGACAAAGATTATTTTAAAAATATAAAAATATTTGATATGAATTATGGCCAAAGGGCGCTCAAATCAATTCGAAATATCGGCAACGATAGATATTTTGACGGATTGTATATGCTTTCATCGCAGGCCGCCGAATCATTCAGGCTGTGGACAAATATAGATGTTAATCCGATAGATATTTATAACGATCTTTCGAGAGAATTGAAGAAGGATATGAGGTAATGTTAAGATTTTTAACCGCCGGTGAATCGCACGGACCGGCTTTGACGGCGATTATTGAGGGACTTCCGGCCGGACTACCAATAGATGAAGCTGTTATCAATAATTACCTGAAACGCCGCCAGCGCAGTCACGGGCGCGGCAACCGGATGAAAAAAATCGAAAAAGATCGGGTGATTATTCTGGGCGGGGTACGCAATGGCCTGACAATCGGCTCGCCTTTGGCCATGCAGATAGAAAATAAGGATTATGCCATCAGGAAAAACCGAAAGAGCCAGCGAAGGAGAGTCCCGCGACCGGGTCATGCCGATTTGGCCGGGATGATTAAATATAATTTTGATGATATCCAGAATGTTATTGAGCGATCCAGCGCGCGCGAGACCGCTATCCGCAGCGCTGTCGGCGCTGTCGCCAAAATCTTTCTGGAGCAATTCGGGATAGATATTGTCGGGCATACTATCAGGATCGGAAAAGTGGCCGTTTCCGGTAAAAGCTGGACAGTTAAGCAGATTAAAGATGTCATTAAGGCTTCCCCGGTTTATTGTGCCGATCCGATTGTCTCGCAGGAAATGTGCGATGAGATCGACCGGGCCAGACTAAGCGGCGATACGCTGGGTGGTATTTTTGAAGTGGTTGCCGATAATCTGCCGGTCGGTCTGGGAAGTTATGTTCACTGGGACCGCAAGCTTGAAGCTCGTCTGGCGCAGATGATAATGTCAATTCCGTCGGTAAAAGCGGCCGAGATTGGCGACGGGGTAAAAAATGCTTCTCGACCCGGTTCAAAAGTGCATGATAAGATTTTTGTCGAAAAAGAAAAAATAATCCGTAAAAGTAACCGGGCGGGCGGGACTGAGGGTGGCGTGACCAACGGCGAGCCGCTTATCATTCGCGGTTATGCCAAACCGATTTCCAGTTTGCGGGATCCGCTAAAGTCGGTTAATCTTGATAGTATGAAAGCTGCCCGGGCGCCTTATGTACGTTCCGACGTTTGTGTTGTCCCGGCAATATCGCTCATTGCCGAGGTGATGACTGCCTGGATTTTGGCCGAAGCTTTCGCTGAAAAGTATGGCGGCGACTCAATTGAAGAAATTAAGAGAAATTTCGAATTCGGAAAGAAATCTTAAAAACCATAAACCTCTCTTTATTGACGTATTATATTGAAAAATATAAAGAGTAAAAAAAATATCGTGATAACCGGATTTATGGGTTGTGGAAAAACATCGGTCGGCCGGGAAGTGGCCGCTATTTTGAATCGGGAATTTATTGATACCGATGTCCTTATCGAGGTTTGTAAAGGCATGCGTATATCAGATATATTTACCGAATCAGGGGAGTCCGCTTTTAGAAAAATAGAAAGAAAAGTGGTAGCTGATATATCGAATTTGGAAAATAAGGTTATTGCCACCGGAGGAGGAACGCTGCTAGATTTAGTCAATCTGGAAATAATCTCAAGAAATTCGATTATTTTCTGTTTGACAGCCAATATCGAGTCGATTTATAATCGACTGCAGGATTCGGATAACCGACCATTGCTTGGGGAAAAAAGTAAAAGGGAAAATATCAAAAAGATTTATGACTCCAGAAAGGCACTCTACGGGAAACTTCCCAATCAAATCGATACCACTCATTTATCAGCCAGCGAGACAGCCGAGGTAATCGTCGGCATATTGAAAAAATATGATCGTCAGGGGGAAATGTCGTGATCGAAAATGTGGTTGTTAACAAGCCGACTTTTGAATATAAAATATTTATAGAAAATGGATTACTGGTCAAAGCGGGAGAGATAATCAGAACCAATATAGGCTGCGAAAAAATAATGGTTCTGACCAATGAAATCCTTTATGATCTTTA